>JAFGVI010000005.1 GCA_016938065.1 Deltaproteobacteria bacterium
CCACCGAATCAGTTGCCAGAGACCGGTTGTTCCTGGAGTACTTGGGAGTGGCAATTAAGTAGTGTACGCCTTATCCGATTTTCAGGTGGCACTGGGTAACAAGATGGGTAACAAGATTTGAATTCCTAATGGGTCTTTTTCGTTCAGAAAAAGGGATCGGTCAAGAAAGATGGCGGGCGAGTATTTCGCTGGGTCTCGATATAGAAGCGTTACTTTTTGAAAGGCATATACTCGAACAGTCTTCTCAAAAACAGTGTTGTCTGGTCGTAGATGCCGGGGAAAGAACTTTCTCGGGGTCCGGCAATGTTAAGGGTGTCTATGAGGTTACCAAATAACCACTCCTTGATGTTGGCAGCATCGCACTCTTTGCCAAGGTCGACAATCAAATAATCTTTATCAAAGCCCTTGGCCCTTTTGATTGTTAAGGCTGTTCCTCCGGTCGGAATCCCTTTCGTCAAAACCAACGAGCCATGTGAATCTCGTACATTGAGCATTGTTCTGATTGCGTAATCGGTTGAATTGGTTTCTTGCAAGGGATATTTGGCGTCTATTGGGCCGTCTTCCGCCATTCGACCTTTAGGACACCAGCCTCCAACCGGGATACCAAATTCCATGGCAATTTCGAGAGCAGCCCGATCGACCCCGGTTTGACATCCAGAAACTATTTTCTTCACCTTGTAAGCCTCCAGCTCACGCAATCTTTCTGCCATCCTGAAAAATGGTGTCACCGCTACGAAAGAGGCTCCATTATTGTAACCTCAAATCGAGCTTTCAAACATTGGCCGGAGATCCTCAACAACGATTCCACCCTAACCGCGGCACTCCTTGACCGCCTTCTGCATCATTCTAAAACCAACCTTATTGAAGGTGATAGCTACCGTATGAAAGATCGAATTGAAGCCGTAAAATGATAAAGATTCCGGCCACCACAAATAGCCGGTGGCCGGATAATCATCCCATTTTTTACTCAATATTTTCAAACCGGCGATTTTTATACATTTTCACGCCGCCGCTAACATGTCAAACATTCACCCATCAGCCAGGAATCTTGTTGACCATGTAAAAATAAAAGCCCGGCCATAGTAGATGGGCTTTAAGCTTCTCGCAGAAAACCTTTATAAGCGGAGACACTACAATAATAAGATATTACCCCCCGCCAATACTAAAAACTGGCCTAACGAATAAGGTTAGATTGTGCGTAACCGATAGGCGGAGCCACAATCTGAACCTTATTTGTTATGTGGTTAAGATTGTGCTAATTTAAAGCGTCATATTTGACGCACAAATTTGGTTCATATATAAGCAAGGAGGTTTGTTTGTGGGAAGCAACAAAAGTCACGAAACACTAATGCGGCAATGGTTGCTGTCAAATCGAATGCCGCGACGAAGGAAAAAAGGTACCAAACACTTTCAGGATGCGTTGCGCGGAATGGGCCTAGATGTGTCATTGCGAACAATCCAGCGGGATTTGAAAGAGTTGTCCCGCCATTTCCCCATTATCAGCGATGAGGAACGGATTTCCGGCTGGAAATGGGCTGAGGATGCGCCCAGTTTCGACATTCCCGGCATGGATCCGCAGGCTGCCCTGGCGTTTAAAATGATTGATCTGCACCTGAATAAAATGCTGCCGCGTACCTGCTTCGATTTTCTCCGACCTTACAGCCGGAGGGCCGACGAAGTTCTTCAAAAGGTAGAAAAAGGCGGTCTGAGGCGCTGGCCGGAAAAAATCGCCCGGCTTTCGCGTCACCTGACCCTGCCGCCGCCGGAGGTCGACCGGCTGATCATGGGCGCGGTTTATGAGGCCTTACTGATTGAAAAGCAACTCGAAATATCTTACCGAAACCGCTCTGATGAAGAAATCCGGGCAGGCGTCATCAACCCTCTGGGCCTGGTTTTCGTCGACAACGTCGCCTATCTTGTATGTACATTCTGGCAGTATCATGATATCCGCCAGATCGCCCTGCACCGAATCCTCTCGGCTACAATCATTGACGAACCTTGCTGCAGGCCCCCGCAATTTAATCTTCAGGATTACATTGCCGCCGGCAGTTTCGATTTCCCGGCCGGCTCGGGCACCATTGAGCTGCACTGCCTCTTCGACGCCTATGTCGCCAAACACCTCGCAGAAGCGCCGCTCAGTCCGGCGCAAAGCATAACTCCCGCAGCTGACGGCCGGGTGATGCTTGCTGTCAGAATCGAAAATACGGCCCATCTCAAATGGTGGCTGCTAGGTTTCGGCGACCAGGTTGAAGTCGTCGCCCCGGAGGATTTGCGCCGGGAAATCAGGCAGATCCTGGAGGCGGCCGTCAGCCGCTACCAATAAACCCTGAAAAAGCCGGTGATCATCAGGATTATTAACGCAGCCATCCCGGTTGCCGGTTTTTCCGCTATCAGCGGCAGGCATGGGAAACCTTCCGGTAAGGAGCCGTGATATCAAAACGGTATTCAGTGCCGTCCGTACATTTAAGCAGGTCGATGTGCCTGCCGTTCTCCTCAACCAGGGATTGGCGTTCGAGTTCTTTACCCAGATGGCCGATTACCTCGCGCTCATCCGATATGCGCGCAACGATGTAAGGATTGTGAGACGAGCCATCACCGCTTGCCAGAATGCCGTCAAGGCAGGTTCGGGCTCTATGCATTTCACTTTGAGCTGATTTGTCGTCACCAAGCTCGTGCAAGAGAAAGCCCAGCAAACGGTGTGCTTGCGGACTCAACATCAGATTCCCCATGGCTGCCTGGAGGGCCTCGCAGGCCTTATCCAGCTTCCCCGCTTCATAGAGTTCGCCGGCATTGAACATCTCATCCGAGTATGGCTCATAATCAGCCGATGAAACAAGTTGCGCATAGCAGCGCAGATAAGTTTCCCGGTTCGCTGTCTGCATGAACTTACTGAATGTCTCCTGCATATTTCTTTCTCCCACTTTAATACTGTTACTCTTTTGTCACTGATGCATTAACCTCTTTAGCCCCGACCGGCGCCGCCAAATGCTGTAAGTGACAAACTTGGCCGTTTATAAAGATCATCCTGCCAAACAAACGCGACAGAATGCGACTCCCGCCGACAGATTTATTGAGCGCCGCAATTTTTTTACAGCTTCGCCGGCAAACCTCCTCATTTGCGCGTCGCAATTTGACGTGTCGGAGTGTTTCAATGGGTCGAAAAGAAAGAAACAGGGGAAACTGAAATATGAAACTGCTTCGAGATGAATTTTCTCGAACAGATTTTCATTAACTAAAATGGCGAGGAAAAGTGATGAGACTAACAACCGGCTTTCATGATCTGGATACAAAGTTAAACGGCTTACATTCCGGGGAACTCATTATCATAGCCGGCCGGCCAGGGATGGGGAAAACGGCTTTAGCACTAAGTATAGTCCGGCAGGTTGCCAAGAGTCCCGGTAACATATTAATCTTTTCATTGGAAATGCCGGCAAAACAAATGATTAAAAGAATGTTGTCTCCTGAGTTTAGAGAACCCTTGAGAATTATCCGAAGCAAAAACATTTCTGATAATGGTTTAGAGCAGAGAGAAATGTCTCAAATGGGGATTCATATTGACGACACACCAAGGCTGACCATGCAAAATATTGTTTCGAAAACCCGACAGATGTGTTTGAAAGATGATGTAAATCTGATCCTGATCGACTACCTGCAATTGCTAATGGCTCCCCGAGTTAAGAACTGGGCCGAGAATGTAACCCGCTCACTAAAAAGCCTTGCGCAGGAATTGGGTATTACAATTTTACTGTTGTCACAGCTTAACGGCAATATCGAATCCCGAGAAAACAAACATCCCAACATAAATAATTTTAGAGAAGAAGGTGTCTTGTATGCAAACGCAATCCTGTACCCATTTCGAGAGTCCGTATATTGCCGGAAATGCCGGGAATATTTGGATACGCCTCGACATAATTTTAGGCAGCACCTGCAAAAAGCAGAAATTATCATCGAAAAGCCGCAACAGGGGGAACAAAATATTTCAATACCTGTAACTTGGCGCGAGGAATTTGCCTGTTTTGAGCCACTTGAAAAATCAATAACATTTAATGATCCACTTGGTTGTATACACATAAATCCATTGCTTTTTAAATATTATTGGTGGATTATTCCATATTCAGAAATGCCGGAAGATGTTCCGATATTAACTGATTTCAATTATGACAAGAAAAAATGTTCTTATGCTCGTAAGAAATATTTCTTGAATGATAAATCAAGCCGTTTGTGTACGTACAAAGCAATACAATGCATGGAGAAGCTTGCAGGAGAAAATCAACTTTTTGAGATTTTCACACAGCAACTGCCCAGAAAAGATGCGCCTTTTGATCCCGAACATGGTAGATGGAAAGACTGCGAGTGGGCCCCAGCCTACGATGACGATTCGGATCCGGTTTGGAAAGGTCACAAGTAATAGATGAAGCAACACCGAGACATCTGTTCAAGTCGGCAGACTATCGGTGATCAAAAAACAATTTATGAGGGTACATGAAAAAGATTCTCTATATCGACATGGATAACGTACTGGTTGATTTTACTTCCGGCATCGACCGTCTTGAAGAACCCATGCACCGGCAATATGAAGGTAAGCTGGATGAAGTTCCGGGCATTTTTGCGCTCATGTCGCCGATGCCGCAGGCCGTAGAGGCCTTTAATGAATTAGCGGCTTTGTACGACACCTATATTCTCTCTACAGCCCCGTGGGAAAATCCTTCAGCCTGGAGCGACAAATTATCATGGGTAAAAAGACATCTCGGCCAGGCTGGATACAAAAGACTGATTCTTTCCCATCACAAAAACCTCAACCGGGGTGATTATCTGGTGGATGACAGAACCAAAAACGGGGCTGATGATTTCCCCGGGGAACATATTCATTTTGGCACCGCCCGCTTTCCAGATTGGCCAACGGTAAGCTCTTATCTGCGAATCCGGGCGTAATTAAATGGCAAAAGTTGGCCGGCAAGGTACAAAAAAGAACAAGATTAAATTCATTATCATGGAGAAAATATGACTAGAGCAAAAAAAGAAAAAATTCTCGCAGAAATGAAAGCTTGTATGGAGGGCTATGATAATATAGATGAGTTTCTCGCCATGTTTCAAGGCAGCTGCGGTTCATCATATCAGGTTGAGGTTAAATTTGAAGATTGCGAAGAAGACACAAGTATTTGTGGACAGCTTATTGATGCCAAAGATTTTAGTAAATTTATCAACCCCCAATCAAATGAGTTTTTCAGGTTTCTACGTTTTGACGATCATCCTTTTCGCATCAGAAAGTACGAAATAGACCCCATAAAAAATAAACTCACCCTTAAAGTTCGGAAGATTGATTAATGCTATTTTGATACCGAGAATCAAGCGAAGTAAAATCTAATAAACTCCAGCAATGAGGGTTAGTTTGAATCAACAGTTTTTTATCCTTTGCCGTGACCGGGCTGAAGCCCGCCGTCTTCGTCGAGCTGTAGCTGAACACAGTATCGGTTTTAACATCCAGGTGGGCACGTGGATTGAATTGGTTCAGGCCGCATTGGGGGCCTATTGTCTAAGCCAGCCCCAAGACTGTTGGCAGACAGTTTTAGGTGATGCTATAGAACGGTTGCCTCATTGTTTCTGGTCGAAAAGCTTCCGCATCGCACCCGCTGAAACGATTGCGATTATTTCCCATGAACTAAGGCGAATTCTCCAGGACCTGGGCCATGAACAGAAGCTGGAACAATTTTCAGGCTTCAGCCTTTCACAAAGAGGTCGTCGTCACCTTGGCGACCTAGTTCTTTTACATAATAAGATGTCTAGTTTACTGCCGGTGGACCTCGAAGCAACCCAAAAACTTATTGCGACACCGAAAAAAGATGCTTTGCGCTTGTTAAAAGTTGCTTTGACTATGGGAAAAACTGACCTAAACCCTTGGCAGGCGGCTCTTATCGGCAAATTAAATAATGATGCAAACTCTGAGGATACGATCGCAGAATTCAATGAGTCAGATTTGATCCGAGAAATTACAATTGAAGCCAACAGCAACAGTGCGCTTAACTTGTTGCAACGAAACCTATATCAAGACAGCGCTGTTTCTGGCAGTTTAGATAAATCTCTGCAATGGCTGGCGCTCCGTGATTATCTTGAAGAAGTTGAAGTTGTTGCCGGGATGATCCAAAAGGCTTTAGAGCAAAACGCCAATTTACGGTCCCAAGAAATTGCTCTGCTGCTACCGGACAATCCGGTTTATTCTGAAGCAGTCAGGGAAGTTTTCTGCCGGGCTGGTCTGCCCTTGTCCGGGCTTACGGTTAAACGCAGCCGCCGTGACCTTGGCCGTGAGCTGATCTTCCACCTTTTGCAAACCTTGCGCAAACCGGCACCAATCATGGCGATGACGGCTTTTGCCTGTTCACCTTTGCTGCTTTGGCCAAGACAACAAGGATTTGAGATTGCTGACACCTTGATGCGGGGTGACTATAATCTGGGAAAAATAAAAGTTTCCGGGTCTTCAGGCAATGATATTCTTGACTGTATCAGGAATGGCGCCAATACGGTTGTCGGGATAGAAAACATCCTGGAACAACTCCCCTCCTGGTTGAATAATTCTCCAGAATTGGCAGACAGCAGAAACCGTGCTGTGACTTTAAGTGAAGAGCTCTCGCGGGTTCTTAAGGGAGCCCAGGAAATCCCCTGGAATGAAATGCTCTCATTGTCAACACCAGCCAGCAAAAAAGTTGAGGTCGAGGGAGAGTTCAGCCAAGAAGGAATTGCCGTCTTTTATGAGTCGGCAGAGCCATGGCGCGCAATCAGAAATCTTTACATTCTAGGCTTTAACGAAGGCCACTACCCTCAGGCAGTAAAAACTTCCCCGGTTTTTTCCCGGGATGATTTCCATGCTTTAAATGACAACGGGTGTAAAATTCAAACCCCGACGGATATTTCCGAATTACGCCGTTCACTTTTCCGACGCCAGCTCGGCGCTGCCGCGGAAAAGGTAGTTTTCACCCTGTCCCGGCGCGATGCCTTCGGTAAACAAATCTCGCCTTCGACTAGCCTGCCCTTCATGGCCCAGCTTTTTGGTCAAGGATCATCACCCGAAACATTGATTTTTGAGCTGGATACCACCGCAGGACGACAGGCGGCAAATGGTTTGGCAGAGGCTCCGGAAGCACTTCCAAAGCCAATGCGTAAATTGGAAGTTGCAGATCTGTCACTTGATTTCAACCTTCTGACAATTGGCCAAAAAAAAGATGGCAGCCTGCGTCCGCAATCGCCCAGCAGTATTGAAACCCTGATGACCTCACCGCTCGCCTGGCTGTTCAATCGTGCCGGACTTGAACCACGGGACTGGGAGACCGAAAAGCTTGACGTCATGTCCAAGGGAACCCTGGCCCACACCGTATTTGAATGGCTTTTTGCCCCCGGAGATAAGCTGCCAAACGACCAAGAGGTCAAACAATCGGTACCGGCCCTACTCAAGAAAGCCATCCTCCAAATCAAGCCTTTTCTCAATCGGCCGGAATGGAAAGTGGAACGCCACCATCTGGAAAAGGAAATTCTCCAGGCCGCTGAACGCTGGCGGCAGATTCTAGAATCGGTGGAAGCCCGGATTCTTGGGGTTGAGGTCTGGCTTAAAGGCCAATTTGACCAGCAGCCGATTCACGGCAGTGCTGACCAGTTGCTGGAGTTGCCCGACGGCAGGGTTTATGTAGTCGATTATAAAAAAAGCTCTAGTAATAAACGCCGTGAACGCATGCTTAACGGCTATGACAGCCAGGCATCATTGTATCGAATCATGCTGCAGACTGGCGAAGGCAGTTTTCGGTCATCAGATGGCAGCATTGTTTCAGTAAGCAAGGAAAGTGAAATCGGGGCACTATACTACCTCATGAACGATCAAACCGCCCTGGCTGACAGCGAAGATTGGATTAAAACCAGTTCTGAAACTGTTGAAGAACTGGGAGCCAATGTTTCAGCCCAAGCTATGCCATTAATCAAAAAAAGATTTGAACAAGTCAGTCATGGTTTTATTAAGCTCAATCGTGATAGCGACGAAAAATGGTTCGAAAAAAACGCCGGCATAATTCTTTATGCCCTTGATAACAGTCCTTTGATAAGAATGTTCATGCTGAAGGGGGAAGAATAAAATGGGTCTTCCTCCCTTAACTATCATACCCGCCGGAGCCGGTTCCGGTAAAACATACTCCATCCAGACCACCTTAGCTCGTTGGATAAATGCCAAAGAAGTCGAGCCTGACAGAATTGTAGCAGTAACCTTTACCGAGGCCGCAGCTGCCGAACTGCGCGGGCGCATACGTGATGAATTAGTCTGTAACAATTTTCACGCTGAGGCTTTGAAACTTGATCAAGCATATATTTCCACAATTCACGGTTTCGGACTTCGCCTTTTGAGCGAATTCGCTTTTGATGCCGGTTTGAACCCAGCTCCACGCCTGCTTTCCGAAGATGAGGAAAAGGTGCTGGTCAGGTTGGCCTTGGCCGCCAACGATAAATCAATAAGTATCACTAAGGATCTAAATCGTTTTGGTTACAAGTATAATCACAACGATGGCAGCACCCCCGAAGATAAATTCCGCGCCACCATACTTGCGTTGATGGCCAAACTTAGATCAATAGGGCAACTACAGCTTAATAGCGAATCGAGTAAATCAGTCCTGGAAAACATCTCCAAACTGTATGGGCCGGTCAAAAAAAATGCCGACTATTTGCAGCAAACCCTGATTCAGGCGATCCAAAATCTTTTAGCAGTCTACCCAGGAGACATCTCACATCTATGTAAAACCAAAGGGGTTGCAAAAGAAGTCAATAACAATTTTAAATTACTGCAAAAGGCCATCCAGAATAACGCATTGGACAATGATTGGCAACTTTGGCAAAAGCTCAGAGGCCTGAAACAATCAACCCCAAGAAATCCTCTGCCCGCAGAATATGATCAATTAATTCAAGGCGTCATTGACGCGGCGGGGCAATTGCTGGAACACCCCGGCCCCCTGCGGGATGCCCTTGACCATGTCCGGACACTCCTTGATACTGCCCAGTCTTCCCTGGCCGACTATGCCGACCTGAAAACGCAAAGAGGCCTGCTTGATTATACCGACATGCTGACCTTGACCCATCGGATGTTAAGCCGTCACCCGGAAATTCTGGAACTTTTGCGCCAACGTTTTCAATGTCTGGTAATCGATGAGTTTCAGGATACCAACCCCCTGCAGTTTGCCCTGCTCTGGGCTTTTCGGGAGGCCGGCATTCCGACCCTGGTGGTTGGCGACGTCAAACAGGCCATCATGAGGTTTCAAAATGCCGATGCCAGACTATTGCAGGAGTTGCAACTCCAGGAAGCTAACTCATGCCGACCTTTAACCGGGAATTGGCGCACTCACAAAAATCTGATGAACTGGGTCAATGACATCGGTTCCGGTCTGTTCGATGACCATTACACAACGCTTGAGCCCAAAGCAGACTTTTCCTCTTCCTTAACTTCGCTGGAGTTGGTTGATTTTGGTCAGCAGGGCAACGCCAAAACCAGAGCCGAACATACCGTGGCCAGGATTAAAGACCTTCTAGAAGATGAAGACTGCCGGGTTTTTGATCGACATTCAGCTCAAATACGGCATATTCGCGGCGGCGATATTGCCCTGATCTGCCCCAAAAACAAAACTTTACAGGAGTACGCATCCGCTTTCAGAGCGGTTGGTATCAGGTCACGTATCAGCGAAGATGGGTGGTTCTCTGACCGGATTGTTCAGTTGCTTTATTATGCCATTTGTTTTGTTGCTGACCCTACCGATCAGCATGCCTCGCTCTATCTGGCGGTCACTGAACTTGGCGACATGAAAATGGCATCTGCCTTGAAAATGATCTTACAGGGCCAGGAACTCAACTGTCCGGTACTTGATATTTTACGACCTATTCGCGAAAACTACAGCGATCAGCTGCCGCTTGAAATAATCAATCAGATTATCGCCGGACTGGATCTCTTCGGTTTTTCCGCTGAAATACAGGATGCCGCCCAGGCCCGGGCCAATCTCCTCCGTTTTCAGGCGGAAGCTGCTGAATTCGAGGAAGCAAACCGGGAAGCCCTGGCAACCCTAGGCTATTACGGCAATGAACTGAAAACTTTTCTGGCCTGGCTCAGAGACCGGGTGGAACGCCTTGATGAAAAACCGCAACCTAGAGTTCAGGATGAGGATGCCGTCGAACTGGTTACCTGGCATCGCTCAAAAGGTCGGGAGTGGCCGATTGTGGTGGTCGCCGCTACGGACAGCAATATCGTCAACCGGCTACCTGACATCGATGTCGGTTATGATGATTTTAAGGACCTGGGCAGGATTCTGGACAAAGCCCGGCTTGAAATTTCTCCCGCCTACGCGGTTCCGGAAAAAAACGATGTAATTCTTTCACGCCTATGGAACCGGGCAGAAGATTCAGCCTGCCGCCTTCTATATGTCGCCCTGACTAGGGCTCGCGAAAAAATCATCTTGGAGTGGCCCAGCTACCTTGATAACGGAAAGGAGAGAAAAACTATAACCTATTGGGAATTGCTGTGTCAGCGTACGGGCTTAAGTTATGCCGGCAACAAGATTTCAATCAAAGGCCGCGATTATGATTGCCGGGTGACCAAAGCAGATAAAAATCACCCGAAGATTTTTGCGGAAGATTTCCCAGAGCTATCTAATTCATTTAACCCAATCGGCCGCCGGGCTATCAAAAATAAACCATTGCCAGACAATCTGACACCAGAGACGGTACGCCCTTCGGTTCATGAAATTGATCATGCAACTGGAAAAATCAATATACAAACATTTAATTACGCTTCACCTATTGTCCTCGATTTTGAATTGCCAGCTGATGTCCTTGGGACTCTGATGCATCGTTGTTTTGAGGTTATCGGCGATTCATGTACCCAAGATTTTCTCGAAAAGGCAACAGGGTTCAAATTTACGCCCGACCAAATAGAAACCATCCATACCCATGCCATGACTTTTAACAAATGGGTAGACAGTTTTTTTAACCCTGTAAACTTGCTGCGTGAAGTCCCAATCATTGCCTTAGATGAACAGGGCAGCGTGATAAATGGGTTCATTGACATGCTGGTCGACACAGATACCGGCTTATGGATCATCGATCATAAATCAG
This sequence comes from Deltaproteobacteria bacterium, assembly GCA_016938065.1. Lineage (GTDB taxonomy): Bacteria > Desulfobacterota > Anaeroferrophillalia > Anaeroferrophillales > Tharpellaceae > Tharpella. The sequence continues at coordinate 11,122 of JAFGVI010000005.1, forward strand.
ACCAGACAGATGACTTAGACACTCGTTTCAATGAGCATCTACCACAACTTTTAAGTTACAAAAACGCACTGGCTCGCACCCGAACAGACAAGCCGGTGATTGGGTTGGCAATAAACTGGATTAGGCGAGGCACGATTTCAATAGAAAACATAATGAAATAGCGATAATCCGATAGAACAAACAACTTTATAGACCCAGAAAAAAACAAATAGCACAAGGGGGAAGCAGTATGCTCTACATATATGACAAGAAAAACAAATCATTTATGGACTGCAAAAAAACTGAATTCAAGACACAAGGGCTTCTTGAACGTCAAGATTTGGAAGAATGGGTTAAAAAGGATCCAGCTATGGCCACCCTGCTCCAAAAAACCATTGAAACCCGTGCAAAAAATGCTGGAAGTGCTTAAAAAAAAGGATCGATAACATCAGTTCCAAAGAAAAAGCTGCGGCATTTTCTGAAACGTCTTTTTTCGAGATGTCCCAAAATCCAGGCCCAGGCAAACAATACAGCCGTCAAGGTTGACGCCGCTGCCGGAAACAATCTGATCGGGACCTAACAGCTATCCTTTACTCCAGGCAGTTTTAAGATTTACAAGAAACGATGAAAAAATATCAAGTACAGCTGGCAAAACCTCCATCAGACGATGGTCACCGGGTAAAAGGTGCAGAGTCAAATTCTGTTTACGGGCGAAGTCAATTATCAGCGAAGCCGGAATTATTTCATCCTCCCAGCCATGAATAATAGCTGAGTTCTCAGTTTTTATCTGCGGAGTCAAAACCTTGCCGAAACCCGGAATTGAAATTGCCGGAGCAAGTAAAAACAGCCCATCAACTGCCAACTTTTCCGCCGCAACCGCAGCCACATAAGCACCCATGCTGGAACCGACCAGAATTACCCGACCGGAAAAACCTGAGCGCCAAGCCAACAGCTTTGCAACCCTTTCATCGGGATCTTTAATCCTTCGATAATCGATACTCTCGACCGCAAAACCCAAATTTTCAGAAATTGCTGCCATCTCTTTGATCTTAGTCCCCCAGGGACCACTTTCCTTGCCGTGGGAAAAGCAAACGCTGGCATATGACTTAGTCATTAAATTCCTCTGGAAGCCCTTGAACAATAAAAAAAGGTAAAAGACTCAGGCGCTAATGGTTTATTGTTTTTAAAATACATATTTCAACCGACCCTATGGGCCTATCATAATGGAATATCCCCATGCAGTAACCAGCAAAAGACGAGAAAACCAGGAGCTTGATTTTTCAATGAATCCTAAAGTTTTTGCCGTAACCACCGATTAAGAAATTAAAAAGTTATTTCTAAAATGCGGCGAGGCTGATGTGTCAACCGCATTACTTATCACCTTACTGATAAGGAGGCAATAATCATGAAGCTAACAATTAAAGATAGATGTCGGCACTACTTGAACCCTCTTCATGTTATTTGTCGGCTAATTGATTGCGGGATCAGTGTTAGAGTTAGCAGGAAGCTGGGGCGTTGGTATGAATCATATATTTATCATTATACTTTGTCGGCTGGAGATTAGTGGGTAATTGGTATTGTTCAGGGGTCATAATACCCTTTCCCACCAGCAAAGCTATCAATGCCGGATTGATATGCATCTCTATTTTCAGAATTTCATCAATACTGACGAACACATTATCTGGGTCAAGTTTTCTCATTTTCAATTTACTTTCTGACTTCCAGGGCTTTGTCAATATCATCTGTTTTCCCCAGAATAATCAGCAGATCGCTGTCTTTGATCTTGTAGGTCGGAGGCGGGGCCGGAATAAACTGGTCGGTCAGCACATCCTTGATGGCGATAATGGTCAGATGAAAATTTTTCCGCAGATCAAGTTCAATCAGGGTTCTGCCGAGAAAATGTTTTGGAGGCGCGGTTTCCGAGAGGGAGTATTCTTCAGCCAGAGGAATAAATTCCAGGACGTTGGGACTTGACAGGTTGCGGGCAACGCGAATCGCC
>JAFGVI010000072.1 GCA_016938065.1 Deltaproteobacteria bacterium
ATGTACTCCATCATACCCCTTGACACCTGATCCAGCACCCTGACTGTCTCCTTCATTTTCTCCGGATCAAGCCGTTCCCGGTTCAACCCCTGGCGATAGCTGTCGAGAATGTCAATCAGCTGTTCCGTATCTTTAATACCTTTCTCGCGCAGGTCATCTGCGGCCGGCAGACCATCAAGATCGGTCACTTCATAGACCGGGAAAGTGGCAAATCCGGGCTGCACAAAGGCACTGGCAGCCGTCTCGCCGCTCTCCTGACTTTTTATTTCCCGCTCAAGCAATTTGCCGAAACCGCCTTTAAGGCCCGGACGCTCCACCGGGGCATTAGCGCCGGCCCCGGCAATCTGACCGGGCAAAACTGTATCGATGCCATTAATGCTCATGGTAACGCTCCCACAAAAACTCCCCGATTTCCGCAAAAGGCAGTTTTGTCTGTTCTTTAGTTCGCATGTTCCGACACAAAGCCTCATCCTGGGCCAGTTCATCCGGGCCGACGATCAAGGCGTAACGCACCCCGTCTTTATCGGCCTTTTTCAGCTGGCTCTTGAGACTTTTATGCTGAAAACTCAAAGTTGTCATCTGCGCCCGGCGGTTAAGTTCCACATGCAGCGGAAAGAGCCGACGCAGAGCCTCTTCGCTTAAGGGAAGCAAAGCTGCAACCGGCAAGGTTAAAGGAGCAACCTCACTGCCGACGAGCATCATAAGACGCTCAAAACCGACGGCAAAACCGAACGCCGGAGTGGGCTGACCGCCGAGCTCTTCGACCAGACGATCATAACGACCCCCGGCCGCCACAGCATTCTGAGCCCCGAGATCACCGGCCAGAAACTCAAAGGTCGTGCGCGTGTAATAATCAAGACCGCGCACCAGGCGCGGGTTAATTTGAAAAGCAATCCCGGCATCGGCAAGCAGAGCGCAAAGCCCGGCAAAATGCTGACGACAGTCGCAACAAAGAGCATCCCCGATCGATGGCGCTTCGGCTACCGCCTCACGGCACTGCGGATTTTTACAATCCAAAGCCCGTAGCGGATTTTCCGCTCCCCGCCGCCGGCAATCGTCACACAACCCGGCCTGATGCCGACTCAGATAATCTTTAAGCTGATCCCGAAACAGCGGGCGACAGGCCTCACAGCCGAGACTGTTGAGATGGAGCTCCACGCCTTTGATGGAAAGCGTATGAAATAACTGTGCCAACATTACCAAAGTTTCAGCATCCTGGTAAAAACTTTCTTCGCCAAAGACTTCAGCCCCGAGCTGATGGAACTGACGATAACGCCCCTTTTGCGGCCGCTCATAACGAAACATCGGGCCTATATAATATAACTTATTAATTTCATTTGATTTTCCCAACGAATACTGATTATAGGCACGCACCACCGAAGCCGTTCCTTCCGGTCGCAGGGTCAGAGAACGTTCCGAACGATCAATAAAGGTATACATCTCTTTTTCAACAATATCGGTCTCGCCGCCGATACTGCGGGCAAAAAGTTCCGTCGGTTCGAGCAGAGCAAGACGCAACTCGGCAAATCCATACCCTTCGAGCAAATTACGAAATTTATCTTCAACCTGACGCCAGCGAAAACTCTCCGGCGGCAGCACTTCATTGAAACCTTTAACCGTTTTTATCTGTACTTTCTTCATATTCCTTAACCCGAACCCGGTTAGCACTAAAGGGTAATCTATTTCCATTTACGAAAAAGGACAATTTTTGCCGACCACCATATCTCATTCAAGACCACCTTGACAACCGGAAATTAGCTGCGGCGGCAATTTGTGACGGATCGTACCGGTAAAATCAGCTTCAAGAAAGAGAAAACCATCTTTTTTAACCTGCCAGGCCCGAGCCTGATACCAGGACTGCGGCAGCTTTACAGCCGGGCGGCGGCGACTGCCGGGCGTAAGAGACCAGCCTCCGGCACTGATCGCCACATCGCACAACGCTTCAGGCAAGGGTTCATGCGGATCGATCAGCAGGGCCATAAGATCAACCGCAACCGGCAGCGTCCGGGAATCTAGCTGTCCCCCGCCCCAGATCAGAGCGGAAAAAGCACCATATTCCAAAAGCAGCGAAGGGGCCATCCCCAGCAGAGAGCCCTGCCGGGAAGGGGCAAAGATAAAATCATTCGCCGGTGGCCCGATAATTGAGATATCAACCCCCTCCCAGAAAAAAGGATAGGAGAATGAAGAAATTTTACGCCAGCGCACCCCGAAGCGATCCTGACTGACCCGGCAGAAATTGCTGAATGGCGGGTAACCGCTCCAGACACCGTGATACCAGATCTCACGCACCTGAAAATGCTCTATCAGAAAGAGGAGCCCACCAATCAGACCGCGCTGCGGCTGCGTCAGGACAATGGTGTCAATTTTTTTAATTTTACGCCGCCAGCAGTAAGGAGCGATGACGTTTTTGGCCAGGGAGAAGCCTGCAGCCCCCGCCCCGCCGGCAGTGGCGGAGCCGCTCCAGGACCCGCCATTGATGAGCAGGGCCTCACCGCCCGGCATTTCCAGCAAGAAACTCTGCGGCTGTCCTCCGACGAAGGCGGCAAAGCTGAGTTTTTTTCGCCCCTGTTCATGCACCCACCAGCTTTGATCAAGCAAAACGGCAACCGCTAAAAAACAGAAGATGCCGAGAGCGGACTTTTTATAGCGCGGCCAGGTCAGAAACCAGAGCAGCAGCAGAATGAAAAGAGCCGCCAGCAACATCTCCAGGGATGTCAATGAAGAGAAATAACAGCGCCGCCCGGACAGTTGCTCCTGCAGGAAGAAACTGACTGACAAAAGAGAGTCAAGCAGCCAGACCAGAGGTTTGAGAAACAGCGCCATCAGTCCCGGCCACGGTGCCAACAGTAGGGAGAGCATACCGGCCGGTATGATAATCAGAGAAAAAAGGGGCAACAGCAGCAGGTTCGCCGCCAGCGAAAAGGTCGAGATAAAGTGAACCTGATTAATGAGCCAGGGCGCTGTCACCAGGGTAATCGCGGCTGAACTGGCCAGGAGATAAAAAACATTCCTCAAAAAAACCTGAGCCCCGAGCGGCAAACGCCGGCACCAGGGCAAAAGTCCCCTCTCCCACCAGCTTCGGGCCCGGGGCAGAACCCACAGGATAACCGCAACCGCTGAAAAAGAGAGCTGAAAAGAGAGTTCAAAAAGAGCTTGCGGCCACCAGCAGAGAATGACGATAGCGGCCCCGGCCAGAGCCGAAAAGGAGTCCCGCAGACGACCGCTCAGCAGGGCCAGAAGAAAAAAAAGGGCCATGATCCCGGCCCTGACCACTGGCAGATGCAGGCCGGCCAGCAGGATATACAAAGGCAGAAACAGAAGGGTTAAAGCGGCCGTCAGCGGCAGTGCTCCGGCAGCGAGACGCCCCCCCAGGAAACCGGCAAGCAGCCGTTTAAGAGAAAAGAAAAAGAGACCGACCACCACACTTAAGTGAAGACCTGAGATGGCAAAAAGATGAAAAACGCCAAAATCGAGAAAAAGCTCTTTCACTGCGGGACGTAGATGATCGCGACTGCCGAGCAGAACGGCCTGCAGGATCGCCGCCGCATCCCCCGCCCCGGCCCCGGCAGAAAGAGCGTGATAAAGAAAACGGCGCAACCTTTCCACCGCGTCCAGCCCTCCGGCAAAACGGGCGACCCGGCAAAAGCCGGTAAAATCCTCCAAACGCGCCTCGGCAACCAGCCCGGAAAGCAGATTAAGCCGCCGGTAGCCCGGCAAAAAAGGGTGCCGGGTGGCCGACAGGGGCCGCAGGCTGATGGTCGCGGCTATAATATCCCCGATCCGGGGGAGCCGGGGATCATCATAGGCAACCGCCGGCAGTTCCAGGGCTATGAGACCGCCACCCGCCAGGATCCCGGTCAAAGGCTGCAGACGCAGACGCCAGCCATGAGGTGAGCCCTGCGGAAAAGCCAGCACCCGCCCGATAATGGTTTGCGGCTCACTCCCGACCTGAACCAGCAACGCTTCTGCCGCCAGAAAACGCCGGCGACAAGTCGTAACTCTCCGGGAAATGAGTGCTGCCAGCAGCAGGGAAAAAAGAAGCAGCCCGATGAAGAAGAGCGGCCGAACGGCGACCTGCAGGCGGCGCAGAAGAAGATAATACAGAAGAAACGGCAGAAGGGAGAGCAGCAGGACAAGGGCTGACGGGAAAGCGAAGCAGACCGTGCCGACAATGGCCCAGACAACCAGAAGCAGCGACCAGAACAGGGGTCGGTAAGCCAGCTCTCGCGCCAATTCCCGCACAACGGCTCAGCTAAGCCAGGAGTTTATCGAGTTCTTCCACCACCTTGCGCGCCTGAGGCGAGAGTTTTGTCGGCAGAACAATTTTAAGCTCGACAATCTGGTCACCGGCATCCGCGCCCGGAACCTGAACCCCCTTGCCGCGCAGCCGCATTTTCTGACCGTTCTGGGCCCCCTCGCGAATGGTCAGCATCGCCTTTCCGGCAAAAGTCGGCACCTCAATGCGCCCGCCCAGCAGAGCCGTGGTCAAGGGAACCTCAACCTGGCAGAGCAGATCATGCCCCTGCATACTGAAAACCGGATCGGGACGAACCTTGACGGTCAGAATCAGATCCCCCGCCGGCCCGTTATTGACACCGGGATGACCCTTGCCCTTAAGACGCAGACGAGCCTCATTAACCGTTCCCGGGGGAATTTTAACATTGACCTGCTGCGCGTCAACCCTGAGTTTAAGTTCAGTTCCGGTGATGGCTTCGGCAAAATCAATTTCTACGATATGTTCGGCATTCCCGCCGCGCCGCGGCCCGGCCTCCTGGCCCGCCTGAAATCCACCACCGCCAAAGAGGCTGGAAAAAATATCCGCAGGATCACCGCCCCCACCGAGCGGCCCCCGGCGCGACGAAAAAGTCCGGCCGGCACCACTCATGCCGCCAAAGAGATCGTTGATATCAAAACCGGCACTACGACCGCCGGAAAAACCACCGGCTCCGCCTCCGGCACTGTTAAACGCCTCACCGTAGGTATCATAGTCGCGACGTTTTTTCTCATCACTTAAAACTTCGTAGGCTTCGTTGATCTCTTTAAACTTCCTTTCGGCCTCTTTGTCATCGGGTTTGACATCAGGATGATACTGCCGGGCTTTACGCCGAAAGGATTTTTTTATCTCTTCAGGCGAAGCCTGTTTACCGACCCCGAGGGTTTTATAATAATCTTTCTTTGCCATAAAGCTTTCAACTCCAGACGATATACGATATACGATATAGTGTCATTTAAATGTAAACGGCCACATATGCCGACGGCAATTACGCTTTGATGATATACCGCAGGGGCTAACCTGTCAAGCGCTATGCCGCAGCCCGAGCGGCCCGCCGGAACAATCCGCCGCTGACGGCCCCCTCTGCTTTCAGCGATTTTCGCCCGAAATCGTATTTATGTTTGTAAAATCATGCGGCCATGCTATTAAAATTAAAATAATCATCCCTTTCCCACAAGGATTGTAAATGTTGAAAAAATATCGACTGCGCACTAAACTGCTG
>JAFGVI010000006.1 GCA_016938065.1 Deltaproteobacteria bacterium
CAGAATCTTGACCTTGGCCTTGCCCTTCTCCCCACCGAAAACCTCGGCCTGGCTCTGATCGAGATAGATCACAATGCGCTCGCCGGTGACCCGATTTTCGCCCTGCCACATGACCGGATTGCCGGTCAGAATGACCTTGCGCTCGGCCTGAATCAACTCAGCCCGCTCGCAGGTGACAAATTTATCGGCCTGATTCAACTTAACATTGCCGACGGCGATCGCCTTGAGCAGCTTCTGGCTCTGCATATCGAAGTAATTAACCACCTGATCGGCATAGAGAACCACATCCTTCTGCTTGGCAATAACCTTGCCCCCGAACTTAATGATCCCTTTCTGGCGGTCGGCCTCGGTCCAGTCGGAGATAATCTCTAAAGGATCGTCGGTTTTACCTAAAAGGGCCGGTGAGCGCAAATCCTGAGCCCCGGGGGCCCCCGGCCCGGCCGGACTCAGCTTTGCCCCCGGCGCCGTCTCCAGACCGGCGGATGGAGAAGCTTGCGGCGATCCGTTTTCCAACCGCGGTGCGGCCACCGCGACTCGACTTCCGGTTTTGGCCGACGCGGTCGGAGTCACCGGTCGATAGAGGGAGGCAAACGTCACCGCCTGCGCCTTCTCCCCGCCGGTTTTCTGCCCACTCAGCATATTAAAAAGCCGCGGCGCATATTTATCCGGCATGAAGGTCGTCGTCAGATAGCGGTCGCTGATATCGAAATCTTTAACCAGAAAATAGTCGCGGGCCATAAAGAGCAGCGGCAGACCGGGACCCTCATCTTTTTCCAGCCAGGGCCGGGCCTGAACCGTAAAGGGACTTGCGGGGAAAGCTTTAGTCAGGGTCAGCAGAGCCTGATGGCCGGCATCGACATTGCCCCGGTTGAGATTGGCCAGTCCCAGGTAGTAAAGGACCTTGTCATCGATAAAACCGGGATAGGTTTTGAGCAGATATTCGAAACGTTTGATCGCCGAGTGAAACTTGCCCTGCTTGTAGTAATAGAAGCCGATATAGAACTCACGTTTGGCAAAGCGCCGCTTGCAGTCGTTGATGCGCTGAATGAGTTTGGCAGTATAAGGGGGACTATCGGGATAGTGGGCCAGACCTTCCTGAAAAACCTCAAGGGCCTTGCGCAGGGCTTCAAGGTCAAGATCGATGGTTTTCAGGGTGACATAGTGGGTCATGCCGACCTGATAATAGGCATAGGGCGCCTTGGGATGATCCGCATTAAAGTTGATGAAATCATTATAAGTACGGGCCGCATCCTCCAGTTCTTTGCGACAGTAGGCGATGTCGCCATTACGCAGCAGGGCCAGCTTCGCATAGTCGCTGTCGGGAAACTCATTCTGGACCGCCTGAAAGAGCTCGTTGGCCCGCGTGTAGCTCTCCTCCTGGTAGGCTTTTTCAGCCTCCTGAAAAAGGGTCTGGGGATTATCGGTAACCATCTTGTGCGAAGCGCAGGCGGCCGCTAAGGCTAAGATGAGAACCATGACCAGCAGCCGGACCGTAGAAAACCGCAGGCGGGTGGAGCTTTTTCGACAAGACTGAAGTAGCACTCGGGATATTCCTTGATTTAATGAATCTGTTGGATTAGTCTCAAAAACGGGAACAGGCCCCGCAACCCAAAACTGGAACCTTTAACATTATTACAGATAGAGCCCTATGTCAACGCCAAAACCAATTGACCCCGATACCGTTTTCGCGCTCGTTGCCAACCGCAAAGGGGAGATCTTCGACCATCCGGAATGGCTCATGCTCGGAGCAAGCGGCCGCCGCCAGCGCCGCCCGACCGAGGCCGAACTCATCCCCCTGCCGCCCGGGAGCCGGCTTTTTTTTCTCCCCGACTGCCCGCCGCTGGGCTGGGATAAGAAAACCCGCCAGGAACGTCCGATCAGCCGCCTCAAAGGGGTCGGCAATGACGGCCTCCAGGGGGTTGCGGCTTTTCTGCCGCCGGCCTACAGCCGTTTCCTGCTGCCGGCGGTCTCCTACCAGAACAAGGCCTACACCCTGCCCCTCTGGGCCTACACCGCCGTCGGCTGGTCGAATGATATCGGCTATGTGACAACGGCTTGCCGGGTTGATGCCAACCGCCAGTGGGAACCGGAATACTTTGACGACCGTGAGGTTGTGGCCGGGGTTGACAAAAAACTGGCTCGCTATCCCAACAACCGACTTATCGATCACATGAGCCGCTGTGCTGTCGACTACCACTGTTTCGCCGCCAAAAACTTCTTTCTTGAACGCTGGGAGTGTCCACTGCCGGTCTCGCCGACCTGTAACGCCAACTGTATCGGCTGCCTCTCGCATCAGGAAGAGGTCGAAATAAAAAAAGGGGAGAGCTGTCCCGCCTCGCATGAGCGCATCAGTTTTGTCCCCTCGCTCAAAGAGCTTCTCGAAGTCGCCCTGCCTCATATCGAGGTTGCCGAAAACCCGGTTTTAAGTTTCGGCCAGGGCTGTGAAGGCGACCCGATTCTGCAGGCCGAGCGCATCTGCGAATTTGCCCGGGCCGTTCGCCAAACTACTGCCGCCGGCACCCTTAATGTCAACACCAATGCCAGTCTGCCGCAAAAGGTTGCGGCTATGGCCAAAGCCGGCATGGATTCGATCCGGGTCAGTCTCAATTCGGCCAGAAAAGAAACCTATCTCCCCTACTATCGGCCCCGGGGCTATGCTTTTGCCGATGTTCTGGAATCCTTAAAGGAGGCCAAAGCCGGCGGTCTTCAGCTCGCCATCAATCTGCTCGTCCTGCCCGGGGTCACCGATGCCGAAGCCGAGGTTGCGGCTCTTTTAGAACTTATTGAAAAATACCATATTGATCAGGTGCAGATGCGCAACCTCTGCATCGACCCGCGCCAGTACTGCGATCTCTTTGCCGATGACTTTGCCGACCCGATCGGCATTGTCAATCTTTTAGAACGCCTGCGCCGGAATTTTCCCGACCTTCATATCGGCTATTTCAACCGTTATCTCGGGCCCAAAAATGCAACAGATCATCACCAGTGAGAAAAAACCGATCAAGCTCTGGCTTGATGATATTGAACCGGAAGCCCTGGCTCAAGCGCAGAATCTGGCCAATCTGCCTTTTCTCTTTTCCCATGTCGCGGTCATGCCGGATGCCCATTTAGGTTACGGCATGCCGATCGGCGGGGTCATGGCCACCGAAAACGTGGTCATTCCCAACGCCGTCGGGGTTGATATCGGCTGCGGCATGTGCGCCGTCAAAACCTCGCTGCACACTATCGCGACCACCCAGCTCCAGGAGATATTGCAGGAAATCAGAAAAATGGTGCCGGTCGGTTTCCGCCATCATCTACGCCGCCAGGACCCCGCCCTGATGCCGACCCCGCCGCCGGGTCTACGCCTCAAGGAGCTGCCGGTAGTCAGCCGCGAATACGCCAATGCTCAGACCCAGCTCGGCACCCTGGGCGGCGGTAACCATTTCATTGAAATCCAGAAAGGCAGTGACGACTTTATCTGGCTCATGCTCCATTCCGGCAGCCGTAACTTAGGCTTCAAGGTCGCCAACCACTACAACCGTCTGGCCATCGACCTCAATCGCCGCCAGGGCTCTGCCATCCCGACCAAATGGCAGCTCGCCTTTCTTGACATAAAGAGCCCTTCCGGCCGCATCTATCTCGCTGAGATGCACTATTGCATCGAGTTTGCCCATGCCAACCGCCTCCTGATGATGGCCCGCATTAAAGAGGCCTTAAGCACGGTCTGCCCCGCGGTAACCTTTGCCGAAACCATCAATATTGCCCACAACTACGCCGCCCTCGAAAAACACTTCGGCAAAGAGGTGATCGTCCATCGCAAAGGGGCGACCCGGGCCCAGAGCGGCGAGATCGGCATTGTCCCGGGCTCGCAAGGCAGCCCGAGTTATATTGTCAAGGGCAAAGGCAATCCCGAGAGCTTTCTCTCCTGCGCCCACGGTGCCGGGCGCCTCATGGGCCGCAAACAGGCCCAGCGCCAGCTCGATCTGAAATATGAACAAAAACGCCTTGAAGATCAGGGTATCATTCACTCCCTGCACCATAACAAAGATCTCGATGAAGCCGCCGGCGCCTATAAAAATATCGACCAGGTACTGGATAACCAGCAGGACCTGGTCGAAGTTCTGGTCGAACTCAAGCCGCTGGCGGTTATTAAGGGATAAAAAGATGAGGAAGAAATGAAATATATCGGAGCCCATGTCAGCGCCGCCGGCGGGGTGGCCAACGCCCCGCTCCGGGCCCGGGCGCTCGGAGCTAAAGCCTTTGCTCTCTTTACCAAAAACCAGCGTCAGTGGCGAGCCAAAGATCTCAGCAACGAAGAGATTGCCGCCTTTAAAAGAAATATCGCCGACTGCGGATTTAAGCCTAAGCACATCCTGCCGCACGACAGTTATCTTATCAACCTGGCCCATCCTGAAATCGACAAACGGGAAAAGTCAATTGCGGCCTTCATTGACGAAATGGAGCGTTGTCAGGCGCTCGGCTTAGAGCTGCTCAATTTCCATCCCGGCAGCACCCTTAACCGGATCAGCGACGAAGAGGGGATAAGCCTGATCGCAAAAGCCCTCAACCTGGCTCTGAAAAAAACCGCAAAGGTCACCGCCGTCATCGAAAACACCGCCGGCCAGGGCAGCAATCTCGGCCATCGTTTTGAACATCTGGCGGCCATCATCGAGCAGGTCGAAGATCAGTCCCGTATCGGCGTCTGCCTTGATACCTGCCATACCTTCGCCGCCGGCTACGACCTGCAAACCCCGGAAACCTACACCCGGACCATGCAGGAGTTTGAACGCATTATCGGTTTTTCCTACCTCAAAGGGGTGCACCTAAACGATGCCAAAGTAACCCTCGGCAGCCGCGTCGACCGCCACCACAGTCTCGGCCAGGGGCTCCTTGGTCTCGAACCCTTCCGCCTCCTGATGCAGGATCCCCGCCTCGACGATATCCCTTTAATCTTGGAAACCATCGACGATCAGCTCTGGGCTGCTGAAATCGCCCTGCTCTACTCTTTTATACCCGCATAAAAACGGATCTCCCTAACTCTCTAAGAAGTCGGGTTTGGTTTTGCTTTTCTCGGCGCCGTTCATGTTTATTTTTTTAAAATCAGTTCCTGAGCCGAGACGGGCGCCGCAAAATTTGCAGTATACGGCATCGCTATCATGACCCTGAGCCGCACACGCCCGACAGACTTTAGTGGTTGGCGGGCGCTTGCCGACCTGGGCGATCTCGGCGCCGACAATACCGGTCGGCACGGCAATGATACCATAACCCATAATCATCACCAGTGAAGCCAGGGCCTTGCCTAAAGGGGTCTGGGGCGAGATGTCACCATAGCCGACCGTAGTCAGGGTGACGATGGCCCAATAGATACTGGTAGGAATATCACTGAAACCATGGGCATCGCCTTCGATGATATACATAACCGAACCAATAATGACAACAATGGCGACCACCGCCAGGAGAAAGACACTGATCTTTCTGCGACTGGCCTTTAGCGCCGTCATCAGCAGTCGAGCTTCGCTCAGATACTGGGATAATTTCAGAACCCGGAAAATCCGCAACACCCGCAGGAGCCGGATAGTCATCAGGGACTTGCCCCCGGGAACCATGAAACCGACGTAGGTTGGAAGAATGGCAAGCAGATCAACAATGCCGAAAAAACTGACGGCGTAACGGAGCGGACGCTGCACACAAAAAAGCCGCAGCAGATATTCGAGGGTAAAAAGCAATGTAAAAAACCACTCGACCGCCTCCAGCCACCGGCCATAAGTCTGATGAATAGTGGCAACACTGTTGACAACCACAACACTGATACTTATTGCGATACACCAGATAAGGATAACGTCAAAGGCTTTGCCGGCCGGCGTATCGGCTTCGAAAATAATTTCGCGCAGGCGGGATCTCAGCGATGGTAGCGGATCTGGAGGCGAAGATTCAGAAACCATGCAGATCCTTTTGCCTTTGTGTAAAGTCAAGAACTGACCCTCTAAAATTGTTAAGTTGGGCCTTCACAAATCAACGCCAGGTAATCGTGAGGATACCGGGCTCGTTGGTAAATCTATCCATAAGTCCCTGGGGAATCCTGGAATCGGTCAGTCGAACTTCAAGGTTGATCAACAGAAGTTCCTTTTCCTTGTCATGGGTAAAACCGTAAGAGATGATCTTCACCTTGTTGTCGAGCGCCATTTTTTCAACCCGGCTTAACATCTGGGGATGGTAATGACATTTCAGAACAAAAAGATGATAACGATCCTTGGGCAGGGCATGCTCAAGCCATTTAAGCAAGTAGAGACTGATCAGGCTTAACATGGTGACGGCTCCGGCCAACAAAAAGCTGCCCATACCGGCCGCAAGGCCGATACTGGCGGCAACCCAGAGACAGGCAGCGGTCGTTAATCCGCTGATCATTCTCCGGGCCTGAATAATGGCCCCGGCTCCGAGAAAGCCGATTCCGGCGACCACCTGAGCCGCGATCCGTCCGGGATCGACCCGCGCCATTTCACGCCCCGCCTCTCCCACCGGCAGCGCCAGCAGCGACAAGGAAATGATCATGATCGTAGCCGCCCCCAGAGAAACCAGCAGATGGGTGCGCAACCCCGCCGGCCGCCCATGCTTTTCCCGTTCAATCCCGATCATGGCACCGCACAGACAGGCAAAGAGCAGACGACAGATTATCACTTCAGATGTAAACATAACCAGCAGCTCCGATTACTTTTGACAATACCCATTCTGACACTATATACAGATTGACCCTGTCTTATCAAGCGCAATATCGGTTCTCAGTGCAAACTTTTCAGCCAGAGGAGTACCCAGTGCAAAATACCACACCCAGCCAGCAGCCCGTCTGCCAGATTTGCGGCCGTCATGCTCCGGAAACCAGCCTGGTCGCGGCCTCTTTAATCCGGCCGGCGGTCACTGAAGTTATCACCCATACCAAACCCGACTGGTCGGAAGATGGCTACATCTGTGTCGATGATCTCAACCACTTCCGTTACGAGTATGTCAGTTCCCTGGTCGCGGATGAGAAAGGCGAACTCACCGATCTCGAAAAAGAGGTTCTCGAGAGCATGGAAAAACATGAGATCCTCTCCACCCAGGTCGACGAGGTCTACGAATCGCAGATCAGCTTCGGTCAGCGTCTTTCCGACCGGATCGCCCAGTTCGGCGGCAGCTGGAGCTTTATAATTTTCTTTGCCGTGGTCATGGCCGTCTGGATCACGATCAACTCCCTGGCGATCCTGGCCAAACCCTACGACCCCTTCCCTTACATCCTCCTCAATCTGGTGCTCTCCTGTCTGGCCGCCATTCAGGCGCCGATTATCATGATGAGTCAGAACCGCCAGGAAGATAAAGACCGGGCCCGGGCCAGCCATGACTACCAGGTCAATTTAAAGGCCGAGCTTGAGATCCGCCAGCTCCATCAGAAACTTGACCACCTGCTCTCGCACCAGTGGGAACGACTGGTCGAGATTCAGAAAATCCAACTTGAACTGCTCAGTGAGATGCGGGGGGCCGGCGAAACCACGGCCTCGCCCCGAAAAAAACCAGGGGCGGAGTTGCAGGACAAGTAAGCCGGGGCCCGCCATGCCGGTGATTTAATTACTGGCTGCGATGACGGAAGAGCCAGGCCGCGGGCGGCAGGATCAGAGCGGCGATAATACAGAGGGGCCAGAGCTGGGGCCCGACCAGGCTGAGATCGGCCCCTTCGAGAAAAATCTGGCGCAAAACTCTGACGACATAGCGCATGGGATTGGCATAGGTGGCGATCTGAAGCCAGCCGGGCATATTCTCGATCGGGGTGGTGAAACCGGAGAGAATGACCGCCGGCATGATGAAAGCAAAGGAGCCGAGCAGGGCCTGCTGCATGGTCGTCGAGAGGGCCGAGACAAACAAGCCGAGACCAACGATCGAGAGCATGAAGATAAAAAGGGTAACAATCAGAGCCGCAATGGTGCCGCGAAACGGCACCGCAAACCACCAGACTCCAGCCGCGGCCAAAAACAAAGAATCGAGCAGACCGAAGGTGATACCGGGAATCGCCTTGGCCAGCAGAATCTCCCCCGAGGTAAAGGGCGCCACCAGAAGCTGGTCAAAGGTGCCGAACTCCCTCTCCCGGGCCACCGAAAGACTGGTCAGGATCATGACCACCACCATACTGATGGTCCCCCCCAGAGCGGCGACAATATACCAGCGACTAAGCAGATTGGCGTTAAACCAGGCCCGGCCGACGAGCCGGGGCCCCATAACGCTGCTGTTCTTCAGAATAAAACCGGTTTGCCGCTGAGCATTATACTGCTGAACAATGGCCGAGACATAACCCAAGGCGACCGCGGCGACGTTGGAGTTGCGGCCGTCGACAATCACCTGCAGCGGCGCCTGCTCCCCGGAGAGCAGCCGGCGGCTGAAATCGGGGCCCAGATGAATAACCATGCGGGCCTCCTGCAGATTGATAACCTCATCAATCTGCCGCTCCGCAGTCAGGTTACGCACCCGCCGGAAATGCTGCGAACCATCCACCGCGGCCAGCAGCTGCCGCGATTCGCTGGTACGGGCTTCATCGAGCACGGCATAGCGCACCCGGGTAACATCGAAAGTCGCCGCATAACCAAACACAAAAAACTGAATCAGGGGCGGGCCGATAACCACAAAACGGCTTTTGGGGTCCCGCATGATGGTGATGAATTCCTTGACAATCAGGGCCATAATCCGACGTAGAACCAGCATCAGTTACTCCAACCTTTTGCCGCTGAGCTTGCGGCGGACCACGGTAAAAAAAACGATCGCCATCACCACCAGGGGCCAGGTCGCCGACCAGAGTACCGGGCCGATATTGCCGGCCAGAAAAAGGGTATGACAGATCTCGACAAAATAGCGGGCCGGAATGATATGGCTGACCAGCTGAATCGGCAGCGGCGTGCTTTCGAGATCAAAGAGCAGACCGGAGAGAAAAAAGGCCGGCAGGAAACCGGCAATCACGGCAATCTGGGCGGCGACAAACTGAACCCGAACAGCGGCCGAGATCGCCAGACCGAAACCCAGAGAGGCGAGCAGAAAAATTGAGGCCAGCAGCATAAACAGCAGCAGTGACCCCCGCAGCGGCACGGCAAAGAGCAGAACCCCGCCGGCAACCGTCAGCCCCAGCCCGCTAAGCCCGAGAAAAAAATAGGGCAGGGTCTTACCCAGAATCAATTCAAAAACCCGCACCGGGGTCACCAGGATCGCCTCCATGGTGCCGCGCTCCCACTCCCGGGCGATAACCAGAGCGGTCAGCAGGGTACCGATCAGGGTCATGATCAGAACCATCAGGCCGGGCACGAGAAAATTACGACTTTCATTGGCCTCATTAAACCAGATCCGCGGGAGCACAACCACCGCTGCGGAGCCGGCCGGGAGCACCCCGCGACGCTGTTCCTGGGCGACCCAGGTCTGAACCACCCCTTGCGTATACCCCTGAAGCAGCCGGGCCCGATTGGCGTCGACCCCGTTGATAATAACCTGAACCGGAGCTCCGCCCCGGGTCAGGAGATCGGCGCTGAAATTTTCGTGGATATGGATAATCGCATCGACCTTTTTCTCCTTGAGCAACTCCTCAGCCTGATTTAAGGTCTTGACGGAGAGTGGAACAAAATAGGGAGAGAGTGCAAAACGGGCCGCCAACTCCCGGGCTGCCGCCCCGGTGTCACTGGCAACCACGGCTACCGGCACATGGTTCGGGTTGAGCGAAACCCCGTAGCCAAAGAGAAAAAGGAGAAGCAACGGCATCACCAGAGCCAGCAGAATACTGCTGGGATCGCGCCGGACCTGCAGCATCTCCTTGCGCAACAAACCCCGGATGCGCATCAGGGAGGCGCGCAAAGCCGTCATGACTCGACCCCCTGAGCGCCGGTTGGCGCTGCCGCCGGCAGACGGCCCTCAGCCAGAACAATAAAAGCATCTTCGACCGTGGGCTCGGGATTTTCCGGACTCTGAGCCAGCCGGCGAATCGCGGCCGGAGCCCCCTGGACCAGTTCGGTACCGCGCGACATGATCAGCAGGCGATCGCAATATTCGGCTTCTTCCATAAAATGCGTGGTCACGACCACCGTCACCCCCTGCGCGGCAAAGCCGCTGATCCGCAGCCAGAATTCGCGCCGCGCCAGAGGATCGGCCCCGGAGGTCGGTTCATCAAGAAAGAGAATGGCCGGCTCGTGCAATAGGGCGGTGGCCATGGCCAGACGCTGCCGGTAACCGGCGGGCAGAAGCCCGGCCGGCGACTCTTCCCGGCCGCGCAGGTGGAATTCATCCAGAGCCCAATTAATACGCTGCCGTAAACGCGCCCCGGAGAGGCCATAAGCCCGACCGTAAAATTCAAGATTGCTGCGCACCGGCAGCTGTCGGTAGAGAGAAAAAACCTGGGCCATATAACCGAGCTGAGCCCGGGCCCGGGAACCGGCCCGCCGCAGATCCCGACCGGCAACCTGAACCTCACCGCCGCTGACCTTCAACAGACCGCACAACATGCGAAAGGTCGTACTCTTGCCGGCCCCGTTGGGACCTAAGAGTCCGAAAATCTCCCCTTTGCCAACCTCAAAACTGATCTCCCGCACCGCGGTAAAAGCCCCGAAATTTTTCGTGAGATTGTGGGCGCTGACCATAATCTCATCGCGGCGGCTGACGGCCCCCGGCACCGGATCAGGTTCCGGGCTAAGGGAAGCGGCGTTTTTAGGCCGTAGATCGGCCTTGGGCACCAGAGCCATAAAGGCATCCTCGAAACTCGGTTCCGAGAGCTCAATCTTATCGTAAGCAGCTGCAGGAAAAAGCTCGGAGTGACCCGACTTGAGGCGCGC
The DNA here is from genome assembly GCA_016938065.1 of Deltaproteobacteria bacterium. Taxonomy (GTDB): domain Bacteria; phylum Desulfobacterota; class Anaeroferrophillalia; order Anaeroferrophillales; family Tharpellaceae; genus Tharpella. The sequence goes on from JAFGVI010000006.1 coordinate 10,806, forward strand.
GGCAAGCTCAGCCTCGACAACGCAGCGCACCCGACCCGAACGGATCATCACATCAATAATCCCCGGCTGCCCGGCCAGATGGGTCTGCAGAAGACGGGGAGGCGGCCCTCCGGCCGGCGGCGTCAGGGTGAAAACCCGGCCCTTAAGCTTATCGCGAAACTCAGCCGGCGTCCCTTCGGCCAACTTGCGCCCCTCATAAAGCACCACCACCTCGGCACAGCGATCGGCTTCATCGAGATAGGAAGTCGCCATCAGAACACCAATGCCCTCGTCGGCAACCATTTTGTAGACAATCTGCCAGAGATCGCGCCTGGAAACCGGATCAACCCCGACTGTAGGTTCGTCCAGCAACAGCATCCTCGGTTTTTTGATCAGCGAGCAGGCCAGGCCCAGCTTCTGTTTCATGCCGCCGGAAAGGGCCCCGGCCCGCCGTTTCTGAAAATCACCGAGCCCGGTCATCTGCAGGAGCTCGGCAAAGCGCGACGGTCGCAGGCTGAGCGGCACCGCCTGCAGGTCGGCGTAGAGTTCAAGATTTTCCTGCACACTCAAATCCTGATAAAGCCCGAACTGCTGCGGCATATAACCGATGCGGCTCTGAATCTCGATGGCCTGACTGGCGCTGTCGAGACCGAGAACGCTTATGCTGCCGGCATCCGGGAGTAACAGCCCGGCCGCCAGACGCAGCAAAGTGGTTTTACCGGCGCCGTCGGGTCCGACGAGGCCGGTAACCGCCCCAGCCTTGACCCTCAGACTGAGCGCGTCGAGGGCGATTACCGGAGCTTTGCCTTTGCGGCTGAAACTTTTACCCAGGGCGCTGGCCTGCAGCACCACTTCAGTTGTCTTCACGACCGCTTACCGCACTTTTACCGCCGGCCGGGGGCGCCGGAGCTGCCGGGGCAAGTTTCACAGTCACCGGCATCCCCAGCTTAAGCCGGTTATCCGGGTCCTGCACCAGAATCCGCACCTCATAAACCAGTTTCGCGCGCAGGTCGGTGGTCTCTACCGGTTGCGGGGTAAACTCGGCCACCGGTGAGATGAAACCAACCTGGCCGCTGAAACCCTGCTGCGGCCAGGAGTCACAGCTGACCGTGGCCCCGCGGCCCTGGTCAAGATGGCCGAGATCGGGCTCCGAGATATAGGCCCGCACCCATTTGGGATCGGTCAGAGCGAGACTGTAGACCGGCTGACTGGGGCCCGCCATCTCCCCGGGTTCAAGAATCCGGCTCTGAATGATGCCGGGGGCCGGAGCCTTGAGAATCGTATCGTCAAGCCGGTGATTGAGCCGGGTAACCTCGGCGGCCAGGGCCGCAAGCCGGGCTTCGGCCTCGGCAATATCCTCCGCCCGCGGCCCGGCCAGAGCCAGAGCCAGAGCCTGGCGCCGAACCTCAAGCTCGGCCGCGGCGCTCTCATACCGGGCCCGGGCATCATCCAAAGCCTGTTGACTGCTGGCCCCGGAGGGGGTGGTCTGGCGCAGGCGCTTAAAAATACGCTCGGCATTATTCATCATAATTGCCGCCGCCTCGACTTCACTTTTTGCCTGGGCAATCTCCTGGCTTCGGGTGCCGGCCTTAAGCCGCTGCACAACCTGAGCCTGAGCCGCAAGATTAGCCTCGGCGGCGGCCTTTTGATCCTGCAGCAGCTGCGAACGCAACCGGGCCAGCACCTGACCTTTCGTTACCACATCACCCTCTTCGACCAGAACTTCCTTAAGAATCTCGGCTTCATTAAAAACCAGCCGGGCATCACGGATCTCAATATTACCGTAGAGGGTCAAAGGGTCATCGCCCGGACCCGAAGCTTGCGACTGCCACCATTTTGCACCGGCCACGGCGGCGATAACGAGAAGGATGATGATAATTTTCAGAGGTTTTTTCATGGTGCGGTTTCCTTTGCTGAAATTGTTGCCGGGGATCTTTTCAGGGTTACATCAGGGAGTTCAAGCACGGCCCAACTGCCCCCTAAGGCACGATAGAGAGAGACGGTCTGCGCCAGGGCGCTGCGTTCGGCCAGCAGACAGGACTCTTCTCCGACAACCAGCTCCTGCTGGCTCTGAGTCACCTGCCAGAGATCACCCAGACCTTGAGCATAGAGATCCTGGGCAAGCCCGACACTGGTCCGCGCCGCCGCGACCGCAAGCTTAAGCTCGGCCAACTGCTGACGGGTCTGTGCGCTTCCGACCACGGCATCTTCAACCTCCTTGACCGCCTTGAGCAATACCTGCTCCAGTTTCAGCCGGGCCTGTTCCGCCTGGGATTGGCGCAGCGCCACCGTCTGAGCGATGCGGCCGCCGTCAAACAGCGGAAACGTGAGTCCGGGGCCTAGGGAATAGACAAAGGCCTGCGGATTAAAAAGGCCTGAGACCACCGTATCCTGCAGGCGAAAATAGCCGCTCAGTGAAAGTTGCGGATATTTCTCGGCCCGGGCCGCCTCGGTTCGAGACCAGGCCGCGGCATAACCTCTTTCGGCCTGGCGGATATCGGCCCGGCGCACCAGAAGCTCGGCCGGAATGCCGAGTTTGCCAAGCGCGGGCAGAGCCGGCAGCGCGGCCGCCGCCGGGAGCTCCAGGTCGCCGGGAGTCTGGCCCAGAAGCAGGGCAATGGCATGGCGGGCCTGAGCCTGGCTCAAGCGCAACTCCGGCAGCAGAGCCCGGGTCTGCAGGAACAGCCGCCGAGCCCGAACCGTATCCAAACGGGAACCGGTGCCGGCCTTTTGCCGAATTTCAGCCAACGCCAAAGTGCGCTGCTGCAGCGCAAGATTACGCTCGACCAGCAGAAACCGGCTCTCCTGCGTGCGATAATCGATATAAGCGAGAACCAGTTCGGAGACCAGGGAGACGGCAATACCATGATAGGCTTCGCGAAGCCCTTCGAGATCATGCTCGGCGGCCCTTTCGAGATGGGCCACCCGTGACCAGAGATCAACCTCCCAGGCGGCCGCCGCACCCCATTGATAAAAATTTGCCCGATGCCCCGGAGGCGGGCCCTGATAGGTGACCGCATCCTTGCCCGTGGCCGCCCGGGCATAGGCGCCATCAAGCTCCACCGCCGGCTGACGCCCGGCCCCGATCACACCGCGATTGGCCCGGGCTTCGACCAGCCGCTCACGGGCCTCGGCCAGGGAGAGATTAGAGGTAACCATTTTTTCGACCAGACCGCTTAACACCGGATCCTCAAACTGCTCCCACCAGGCCGTCGCCGCAACCGGCACCGCACCCTGAGCCGAAAGACTCTCCGATCGCGACGCGGCCGCCCAGTTATCCCGCAGATAGGCGGAGAGATCCGGCGGCTGGTAGGGATGAGAGCTCATACAGCCGCTCACAAACAGCAAAAGCAGTCCGCAACAGACTCTTTTTTTATAGCTTTTCATGACTGACTGCCTCGATTGAGAAAAACTGCAATGCCAACCAATGTCATATTTTTCACCTTTTGATAGTGTTGTCCGATGCCGCAGTTTTTCTCCTTCAGACGACCTATACGTTCCAAAACTTTATCTTGCTTTTTGCTGATGATCAATCAGCCAGTCTATATTTGCCGGGGTTGCAATGCCACGATCCATAATGACCAATACCCACTTTGGGCTTTATCGTTATTGTTTGCCGCTCCTTCAAAAAAAGGTGTTGGCTAAATCGCGCTTTTACTGCCGGGCTCCGCCATGAGAGCAATTATACTCGCGACTGCGACATCCCTCTGGACCTTGCTTAAGCCAACTTATTCTAGTATTTTCAGTAATTTAAGTAGTTTCATCGCTTCCAGACCGGCGTATTCGACTCCGATTGACCGAGAGGGTAATGTTGTAGTCAGGGTAATGTTCTTTCAGACATTTATCACATATACCGTGACTAAATTGAGCATCGGAATGTTCAGTAATGTATTTTTCAAGCTGATTCCAGGCCCCATCGTCATCCCGAATCCCCTTGCAATGCATGCAGATTGGCAATATGCCTTGGAGGGTCTTAATTTCACCTAACGCCTTTTCCAACTCTTTATTCTTTTCTTCGAGAGCAGCAAGCAGCTCGCGTAAATGCATTATATCCTGATGGCGGGCTCGAGCAATGGTAATGCTGCGCTCCACATCTTCAGGACTTGGGGGTTTGATGAGATAAGCTCCTGCACCAACAGCACTGGCTCTTTCCAAGAAATCATGGGTTTCATGGACTGTAAGAATTACAATGGGAGTAGGGCAAGATTGCTGGATAAGTTCGGTCGCCTGTAAGCCATCCATTTTTGGCATCTTGATATCCATCAGCACTATATCTGGCCGCAGTTTTCTGACCATTTCAACGGCTTGTTCTCCTGTGACTGCCCTGCCAACAATCTCATAACCTTTCATTTTCAAGACTCTTTCCACATCTTTTCCTACTAAAAAATCATCTTCAGCAACCACCACCCTGAGCTCTGGTGTATTATGCATCGTCATCCTCCTGGTCTTCTACAAAAAGCAGATTCTTAAAATGGAAACAGACTTTAGCGCCGTTATCGTTGTTGAATGTGACTTTCCCTTGGAGAGAAGTAGTGATAATTCCGACTATTAGCTCCATTCCAACATGGGACGAGCCTAAATCTTCTTCCGCTAACCGGGGCGGAAAGCCAGGCCCGTTGTCTTTGTAGGAAAAATATATAACGCCGTGATCATTTTCTTTCATCGCGACCAAAATTTGCGCAGCTTGGCCGGGAATAAGCCCATGCTTAAGAGTATTCGTGGTCAACTCGTTAATAACAATTGCCAGATGATGGGCCTGATTGCTATCTATAACAATTCTGGATTTCTCCACCTTGACGTTCACATCTTTCCCTCTCGGAGCACTGTTGAGAACGCCTCGAATTATCTCTTCACAGAGCTGATTCAGTCGTAACGGTTGCCAGCCACTGGCCGAAAGTTGACTATGCACTGTAGCCAAACCATTTATACGGGTAATAAGCTCATCAAGAAAGACCGAGTAGCTGCTATTTTTATCTTCATGTACAAAATGATCTCTTTCAATATTCAGAATGCCGATAAGGGCAGAGAGGTTATTCTTTACCCGATGGTTCACTTCCCGTAACAAGGATTTTTGAGTATCTGCGTAGAGTTGCAGCTGACGCTCAGTTTTTTTAATTTCGGTAATGTCGCGACCAAGAACAACTAACCCTTTTCTTTCTTGCTGATCGTCAAAAAGTGGCACCTTTATAACATCCAGTATTATTTCAGTTTTATCGATTGTCGTAATAACCTCTTCCCCTCGACTGACATCACCTTTTAGCCATGCTGACTCATCGCTTCTTTCACATTCAAGAAATGCCTGCCGATACAAAGGATGGGTAAACTCAGCGAGTTCACTATCTGTATGACCCTGATAGTCGACCTTTTCGAGTTGAAAAAGTTTAAGATCAGCATTGTTAGCCTCAAGCCATCTGCCGTAACCATCTTTGAAACAAACAATATCAGGGGTAGCATTAATGAGAGTCCTTAATCGTTCCTCACTCTCTTCGAGACTTTTCTGGGCAATTTTTCGTTCAGTTACGTCAATTGCTACCTGAAGTTTAACTGTTTCCCCATTCAGCCAGATGATTTCTTGATTGTGCGACTCATACCACCGGTTATTGAAGCTGTTAAAAATTTCCGAAGTCAAAACTTGATCCTGGTCTATGGAAAGATTTTTTAGTTTATCCAGTGGACAGTCAGGACAGGGGCCAACCATATTTTTACGCATGGTTTGCCAGCACACCTTACCGGTAATCTCTCCAAATATTTTTTTAGTATAACGGTTGGCGAAAAGAACTGTATAACTTTCAAGATTACAAACATAGACAACAGCCTCCATGCCATCCAGGACTGTCTCAAAAAGTTTAAGAGAAGCAGCAAGTTTGTTTTCAATACGTCGACGCTCGGCCAGCTCTGACTGCAGAATCTGGGTTTTTTCGTCAACTTCTTCCTCCAACTCTTCCTGGCGCAAAAGAATCTTACCAGACAAAGGCCGCAACAATAGGATCAGAGCTCCTGTACCCAAAAGAATCAATCCCGCAATGAGTCCGGCAATCATAACAGTATAAGACTTGATAGTGGAGTAAAGTTCATGCAGGCCTATATTGATGATAATGGCCCACTTTTTTCTTCCTGCCACCACTCCAAAGGCCTGAATCTCAGCTTGCTCGTCATCACTAAGAATGAAAATTCCCTCACCTTTTAAAAACACCTTTTCTAGGGTTTGAGCAAAGAGGTCTCCCTGAAATTGCAATGATGACTTGCTCTGAATCCCGGAGGCATCCAATATAAATATAATATCATCGGAAACGCAGGCCAAGATCATTTTGCCAGAAGAACTGTTCTCAGAAAAATTGTGCGTGAGCTGTTGCAACGGTCCGATTTTAAAGGTTACAATATCGGTGCCGACTCTCTGCTTACTGCGGTTGACAATAGGCGCCCCCACAATCAGGTAGTAGTCGTCTTCGACCTTAACCGGAAGTAAAAGGCAGGACTGACCTTGCGAGGGGGGGATGAATCGCTCAGGATGAGGGATTACTACGCCAATATGGATCAAAAGCTCATTTTTAAGACCAAAACGACAAATACCCGCGATGTCTCCAGAATGAATCATGGCATCCAACAACTTTGGCTTCGTAAAATCTATCAGTTTTTCCCGTGAGATCTTGCCCTGGTTGTACTCTTCCAAAACTTGCCGGATACGCGTCCGACTAGTGACCTGAGAGGCAATCCCTTCTAGTTTTTTCAGATACTGATCAACATAGCCTTGTTGAATTTGATGTACTAGCAGGAGGTTTTTGTGTTCCTGTTTCTGCAAGATCTTATAAAAAAGGGTAATAGCGCTAAGTGCGACTACCATACTGACAATGCAGGCTCCTACTACGGTGATACTAATATATCTCTTTTGTAGAGAGTGTGTTTTTTCAACGGAGGTTAACATAGTTGCATTCCTAGATCAGATGGAAATTATTGAGCAATTGTCATTTTGCGACAATTGAAGCGGTTCCAACTAAAGTGGCTCTTAGAGCTCAAACGGCTAATTGCGCGGCACTGCTCATGGAGACACACGCAACTGCCCCATTATCATTACTCAAGGAAAGCTCACCCTGTAAGGATGTGCTAACAACACCACGAATTATCTCAAAACCAATATTAGCTTTACTCCAATCACCGCTCAAAAGAGCATCTGGATATCCTGGCCCGTTATCACGAAAACAGATTATAATCATGCCATCTTTTAGTTCAAATGAAAGACTCAATCTAATTGTCTCGGTACCCGGCAGGGCATGTTTTATAGCGTTTGTCGTTAGCTCATTAATCACCAAAGAGAGATTGTGCGCTTGCTCGCTACTAACGACGATCGAAGAATGGGCGACCTTAAAATCAACTTTGTTGACCCACGACCTTCCGAGAACAACACCTTTTACTATTTCGGTACACAGGTGATCCAACCGTAATGGCTGCCATTTTGAGCTGGTAAGAAAGGAGTGAACTGTTGACAATCCGCGTATGCGACTTTCGAGCTCCTTAACCGTGTCAATATGTTCTAACTCTCCCCTTGCCACGGCAGCCTCAATCTCCATATTGAGCATGCCAATTATGGCTGACAAATTATTTTTCACCCGGTGATTTATTTCTCGCAGTAGAATTTGTTGCGTTTCTCCATATTCTCGTAAGCATTTCTCAACCTCTTTTTGTCTGGAAATATCACGAGCAAAAGCAACAAAGATTCCTTTTCTATCGGTTGTGTTTATATGTTGCAGAAAGATCTCAACCGGAATTAAAGATCCGTTTTTATGCTTATGAACCGTCTCGAAAGTAAGAACAGGAATCTTCTTGGCCACAAGGGGCGCTACCATATCCAGAAAACGCTCTTTAGAAAACTCTGGTTTGATATCGAAGGGAGCCATTTCAAGTAGTTCTTCCTGGCTTAAACCAAGTTGCGCCACCGCACCTTGATTTACATATGTAAACTTAAAAGTTTCCGGTTCAAACATAAATACGCAATCTAAAGCCAAATCAACTGTTTGTCGGAATTCTTGAAGGCGTTGTTTGGTTTTTATGAGTTCTTGTTCTTCATGCACCCGAGAGGTTATATCTTGCCCAAGAAGCAAAAATCCCGCACACTGCTGATCATTGTCAAGCGTAGCCGAAATATTGGCTTCAATAATCTTTCCCTTATAATCCAGAACAACCTGATAGGATTTCAGACCATGGAGAAGCTCCGAACTCTTATGAAAAAAAACAAAAATGTCTTGATCAATATCTTTCGATATATCCTGGATGGTTGCTTGACAGGCAGAACTTGCCGGGATTCCAAAAAGCTGTTCCGCCACATGATTAAAATATTTAACTTTATAATCTCGATCCGTGGCAATGATAGCAGTGTTCGTCGATGATTGCAGCACGGAATTAAGATAGTAAGCGTTTTCTTCTGCCCTTTGCTTTTGATTGTCAATTTTACCGAGAAAAAAAGAGACCACAAAAAAAACCCCTGACAATAAAACGAATGTAGCAGAAGAGAGAATAAAAGTGGTCCTGTTCGCTTCGGCCACTAGACCTTCCAGGGGAACACGTACTGATATCAAGGCTCTAATATCACCAATTTTTTCATGAAAACCCGCTTTTGCTCCGTACTGATCAACCATCTCTCGAGGAGCGACAGCCGGATCATCATGGCAATGCATGCAGGATTGCTTGTTTGGAGAAATTGGTATTGCATAATAAAGATATTTATCTTTTGTAGTGCTAACGACCCCTTTATACTCCTTAAGCGTACCATCGTTAAAGGCTTGCAAAAGAGCCAACTCTTTCGAGTCAGCTAAGTTTACAGAATTACGAGGGTTTTTTGAAGCAAGTTTGAAATAAACTTGGTCTAGACCCATCTTCTGCCGCTCGCTATTGAGTGCATCTTTGATGTTGCGGGCAATGTAGGTAAAAGAAAGCAATTTTGGAGAGAAATATTCAGGATAGAGTCGATTGTTTTCCTTGAGCAAATATATTTCCGGTTTTTGCACCTCTTCCACAAAATAGTGGATGGCACGATGATTTAATAAAAAACCTGCAAGATTTTTTTCTGCTTCCTTAATGGCCAGACCATTACACTCATGATAGATAACAAACACAAGGATAATGAAGGTCAACAGGAAAAAGGGCAAAATTAACAAAGTTTTTCCGGCAGTCAGTCTGAAATTTTTCATTTTGCTTCCCCATGCTTGCACGATTAAAGAAGTCAGGCAAAAATCAGTTTCCGCAAATCGTTGAAAACCGTCGCGAAGGTAAAAAGATCAAACAGAAAATCATCGCACCCTTGGCCGACTGTAAGATTTGCAGGAAAAAGGAGAGACTGACTGCGATGCAACACCCTTAAGAGGTGAACAGACTTGAGAATTTTCTTTGTTATGTCATTAACTTATCTTGGTCCGCCCTCGTCATCCGCATCCGTCAATGCTTGGCGTTGTGTTGGTATGCAGAAAAATGACCTTGACGTTGCGTACGTTATAGCGTATTTTCAAGTAAAAAGCGAGGTGAAATATGCCAACAATATCAGCCACTGAGGCAAGAAGTAAACTATATCGTCTTATTGACCAAACATCCGTCTCCCACGAACCGATTCTAATTACTGGGAAACGGGGAAATGCCGTTTTGGTTTCAGAGGATGACTGGCGCTCAATTCAAGAAACTATTTACCTTTTAAATATTCCTGGCATGCGTGAGTCAATCCATGAGGGCTTGGCAACACCGTTAGAGGAATGCAGCGAGGAGCTTGATTGGTGACTTGGCGACTCGTTTTTACAACACAGGCGCAGAAGGATGCGAGAAAATTAGCATCTGCCGGTCTTAGATCAAAAGCCGAGGCGATAATCACTCTTCTTCGGGAAAATCCCCATCAAGTTCCGCCTGCCGATGAGAAACTCATCGGTGATTTAGCAGGCGCATATTCACGGCGAATAAATATTCAGCATCGCATGATTTACCAGATTTTAAAAGATAAGAAGGTCGTTAAAATCATTCGCATGTGGACTCACTACGAATAACTTAGCAAAGCACAAAAAAGCCCCCCTGAGAGCGGCTCTCCGGGGGGCTTTTTTTATTTTTCTACGTTACTCGATTTTTCAATTGCTGCTTGAAACCTGTCGTTTACTTCTCCTGCCAGTTGGGGGAGCGTTTTTCCATGAAGGCTTTAATGCCTTCGGCCGCATCTTCGGTCGTGCACATCCGGGCAAAGGCTTCATTCATATACTCGAACGCCTTGTAATAATCCTGGTCGGCGGCACCGTAGAAAGCGGTTTTGGCGATCTGCAGGGCAATCGGGCTCTTTTTGGCCAGCTCGGCGGCCCATTTCCGGGTTTCGGCTTCAAGCTCATCATCAGCCACGACCCGGTTGACAAGACCCATCCGCTGGGCTTCATCGGCACTGATCAACTGTCCGTCAAAGAGCAGTTCCAGACATTTCTTGCGACCGATCGATTTACTTACCGGGACAATCGGGCCGATGCAGTTGAGGCCGACATTAATCGCGGTCAGACCATAACGCGCGCCCTGCGCC
>JAFGVI010000073.1 GCA_016938065.1 Deltaproteobacteria bacterium
GCAACTTTAGCCTGCCACGTCAAAACCAGATAAATTCGGGCGGCCTGCGCCCGCCAAAAACCGGGGTTTCCGGATGGACACTAATTATAAAAATGTTGGTTTGAGTGAATATTTTTTATGCGAGAGCGAGGCTTCACCGCCTGCGTTGGTTTTTGAATTGAATAAAAAAATAGCTGAGCAGATCAAGGAACCTGTGTTGACGGGAGAAGGATTTGCGGTTGAATCCAATTATGGCGGCAATGATTACTGTGTGGTTTTTTCACCAATAAAAAATTTCAACAATGAAACCGCCGCCTACCTGATCGCCTATGTAAAAGACACGGTTCGCGCAACTCTATTTTCTCAGTTTATCATAAACCTTATTTTTACAAACACTTCTCTCCTTAGTATCGTTGCCCTATTCTTTTTCTTAAACCTGAAAAACCGCGCCCTGAAAAATGCCCAGCTGGAGTTCAAAACTTTTGCTGAATTTACTTATGATGCAGAGTATTGGGTTAACCCTGACAAAACCTTTAGATATCTGTCTCCTTCGTTTGAAAAGATTACCGGCTATCCGCGAGAGTGTTTTTTAGAAAGTAGTGAGTTTCTAAGAGAAATCACCTTGCCCGAAGACCGGTGTATCATTGATGCGCACGAAACAGATATCCACGATACCCTTGCGGATGGGTCGATGAAATTCAGAATCCGGCATAAATCCGGAAATATCATCTGGATTGAGCACTACTGCACCCCCGTAACCGATGACAAGGGCAAAAATATTGGCTTTAGAGCTTGCAACCGCGATATCACCGAACGCATAAAAGATGAGGAATTAAAGTCCAGCCTAAAAAAAGAGTTAGCCTATAAAGAAAAAATTGAAAGCCTCAACGTTATGGCTGGCAGTATTGCGCATAAGTTTAATAACTCATTAACTGTCGTCTTGGCCAATCTCGAGATGGGTTTAGAAATGTCCCATAACATAATGGAAATGAGGAGTTACGTGAATGACGCTTATATGGCTGCCGAAAAGAGTGCGGAGATAAGTCGTCTGATGCTTGGTTATGTGGGACAATACCAGTTAACCAAAGCGCCTGTAAAAATAGAAAACATCCTTCATAAAGCCGTTGCCTTAGTGCAAAGTAACGCCCGAAAGCCATTTACCGCTAACCTTGTTGTCCCTGCAAACCATTTAACCATGGAAGGCGATTATGAGCTCGTTCTAGACGCGCTGATTCGAGTTCTAGATAATGCGGCTGAGGCTATCGCGGACATGCAAAATCAAGGGGAAATCACAATAGAGGTGGCGGAAAAAAATTGTAAAAAAAACTACTTTCATCCAGTTTTTCATGACAAGCTGTTACATGGTGGTTGTTTTTCAAGCATATCTATTACCGACAATGGAATAGGCATGCCAGAAGACATAGTCAGCAAAATGTTCGATCCCTTTTTCACAACACATTTCACCGGGAGAGGCTTGGGGTTGGCTTATGTCGCCGGGATTATGCGATCCCACCACGGAGGAATCCATGTTGAAAGTGAACCTGGTAAAAAAACAACGTTAGAGTTACTTTTCCCCAAAACCCCTGTCAAGCCTAAAATCCCCGATATTTCCCTAAATGCCGATAAATACAGGTAAATTACAGTATATTCAGGCAAATATAAATCGCCCAAAACCGGGCGTATAAGAAAAACTGATATTTCAGTTAACTTTAATACGCCCGGTTTTTTTATGGCTGATCTCTATTGGACCATCCTCAGAAGCCAACCATCAGAGTGTCTCGCGCGCCTAAAAACTCCCCATTCAAGCACAAAACGGGCACTTACAAACATTGTAAGTGCCCGTTTATATTTTTGGTCGGGACGAGAGGATTTGAACCTCCGACCCCCTGAACCCCATTCAGGTACGCTACCAAGCTGCGCTACGTCCCGTTTTTTATTCCTTTTTACTGCTGTACTGCTTTTTCAGCAAAGCCCGAACCGCAAGCAGCTCGCTTTTTAAACGATCTAAGCTGATCGTTTCAGGTCGGGCTGTAACTTTCGCGGTCAACAACTCTTTTAATTTTTTTCTGGTGCCTTCAATCGTGTAACGTTCCTCATGCAGCAGCCGTTTAATCTCACACAACGCAACCACATCCTGACGCCGATAGAGCCGTTGCTTAGAGCTGCTTTTTTCGGGTTTAACAAGGTCAAACTCTTTTTCCCAAAAACGTAAGACGTAGGGTTTGACCCCGACTATCCGACTCGCCTCACCTATGCGAAAATAAAGTTTTTCTGGTATCCTCTCATCCGAGGCCATATGCCTCTCACGCCGGAGCTTTTTTTAAACTGACTTGAAATTAAATAACTTTAGTCCATTCAGGGGTTAAGCTGTTCTCTAAGAACATTACTGGCTTTAAAACTTAAAACCCGACGCGCTGAAATGGTTATCTCTTCGCCGGTTTGCGGGTTACGTCCACGACGCGGTTTTTTATGCTGAATATTGAAACTTCCGAAACCGGAGATCTTGACATTCTCGCCTTTTTCCAAGGTTTCCTTAACCACATCAAAAATCGTCTCAACAATACGAGCAGACTCTCTTTTAGAAACCCCGATCCGCTCGTAAACCAGTTCCACCATATCCGCTTTAGTCATGGAGATCAACCCTTTTCACAATAAAAGTGGCCGCCATCAGCGCACCGCACCAGCAAATGTATCTTCTATCCCTTTAATTAGTTTAGTGATAATCGCATTTACTTTTTTATCTGTCAAGGTTTTATTCATGTCCTGAAAAGTTAATCTGAAAGCCAGACTCTTTTTCCCTTGAGGCAGTGTTTCGCTCTGAAAAACATCAAAGACTTCAGCGCCGACCAGCAGCTCATGCTGCTGGCGCAGATAATCGAGCATATCTGCCGCACCAATGGTCTCGTCAACAAGAAAAGCAAGATCACGATAGACCGCCGGGTAACGGGCCAGCCCCTGGTAGGCGACACGGTTTGCAGCCGATGCGGCAAACCATGGCTGCAACGCAATTTCAAAAAGGAACACTTCACAATCGAGGTCAAAGCTCTGCGCGACCCCGCGCTGTAATTGCCCGATTGAACCAACGGCCTGACTGCCAGCCTTAATAGTGGCTGCCCGCCCGGGAGTCAAGCAATTATAATAGTTTTCGGCAAGAAAAGTAAGATCCATTCGAAAATCTGCAGCTATCTCCTCCAGCAAACCTTTAAGATCGAAAAAATCAACCCCCTGGTCGGGTGCTGCGAAGTGCTCCCGGTAGCGACGGCCCGTAGCCACTACTGCCAGATGAAGTTCTTCGGCGGGCAGCTTTTCTCCCGATAACTTGTAGAAATTGCGCCCCACTTCAAAAAGCCGCACATCTTTAACATTAACCCGCAAATTATCCTTGAGGTTGGTCAGCAACCCCGGCAGAAGAGAGGTTCGCATAACGGCCATTTCGGAGCTGATGGGGTTACGCAGACGCACAAAGTCATAGAACCGGCTTGTCGGCGTAAACTGCATGGCGCCAACAACTTGCGGATCGATAAAGCTGTAGTTAACCGCTTCATTATAACCATAAGCTTTGACTACTTCCCGCAGCCTCTCTAAGGCGCCAGTTTCCGGCCGTTTGATGACTTCGGGATCGCTAATACAGGCCGCGGTAACCGGCACCTTGTCATAACCGTAAATTCGGGCGATCTCTTCAATAAGATCAACTTCACGTTCAATATCGAAACGGTAAGCCGGCGGTATTACGTAAAAAGCATCGGCGGTCTCGCGTACAATCTTAATCTGCAGTCGTTCAAGAATATCCTTAACCGCCAGAGGATCAAGCTCAAGCCCTAAAAGTTTATTGGCCCGAGAGGGGCGAAGCAGAATTTCAGGCAGCAAACGAGGTTGAGGATGAATATCTAACGAACCCTGCGCCACCTGGCCCTGGGCCAGAGTCTGTAAAAGTTGGGCCGCCCGATCAGCTGCCCGGGCCGTCGCCTGAGAATCAACCCCACGCTCAAAGCGATAGGAGGCTTCGGTCCCCAGATTAAGCAGGCGGGCCGAACGTCGGATTGAGGCCGGCTGAAAAAAAGCACTCTCGATCAGGACGTTACGGGTTTGCGCATTGATTTCCGAATTAAGCCCGCCCATGATACCGGCAATTGCTACCGGTCCCTGACCATCACAGATCATCAGGGTATCGGAATCGAGCTGACGTTCGTTTGCGTCCAGGGTAACAAACTTTTCCTGGGCTCCGGCGCGACGGACTTCGATCTGCCGCCGGTTTAAAAGATCAAGATCAAAGGCGTGCAGTGGCTGTCCGGTTTCCAGCATGACATAATTGGTGACGTCGACAACGTTACTGATCGAGCGTACCCCGGCCGCGCGCAAGCGCACTTTCAGCCAGAGCGGCGAATCTTCAAGCACAATCTCTTCCACCACCCTGCCGACGTAACGCGGACAAAGTTCAGGGTCAACAATTTTGATCGAGGCCAGATCGGCAGCCGCCCTATCGCTGCAGACCAGGCTGATCTCAGGCAGAATAAAGGGACGTTTATAGATGGCAGCCAATTCCCGGGCGACGCCGATAACACTTAAGCAATCCCCGCGATTCGGCGTAATTTCCAACTCCAGCACGGTGTCCTGCAGATGCAGAAGTTTAACTACCGGCTCACCTAAAGGAACCTCGGCCGGAAGAATCATAATCCCGACCGAGCTCTCTTCCAGTCCGAGTTCTGAAGAGGAACAGAGCATACCCGTGGAGACGATCCCGCGGATTTTGGATTTCTTAATGTTCAAGCCGTTGGGTAAGCGGGTTCCGACGGGAGCCAGCGCAACCTTGTCGCCGGCCTGCATGTTATGGGCCCCGCAAACTATCGTCAGCAACTCTTTTCCGTCATTTACCGTGCACAGCGAAAGTTTGTCGGCTTCGGGATGGGGCTGCATCGCAGTAATCTGGGCGCTGATGACAAGATCCAGGGCCGGCGGACACAACTGACTGATTGCCGCCACCTCAAGCCCGGCCATGGTCAAACGCGCAGCCGCAGCTTCGGGGTCGATCCCGGTAAGATCGACGAAATCTGACATCCAGTTCCAGCTTATGAGCATTGCTATACCAAAATTCAGGGATAATATTTCAGGTTTGGATAAAACTCAGAACTGCCGCAGAAAACGCAGATCATTGCCGAAAAAGAGACGCAGATCATCAATTCCATAGCGCAGCATGGCCAGACGCTCTACCCCCATACCGAAAGCAAAGCCGGTATAGACTTCAGGGTCGTAATTGACAAAGTTATAAACCGCCGGGTCAACCATGCCGCAGCCTAAAATCTCAAGCCAGCCGGTCTGACCGCAGACCCGGCAGCCTTTGCCTTTGCACATCACACAGGCGATATCGACTTCAGCGCTGGGTTCGGTAAAAGGAAAATAACTGGGCCGGAAACGAACACCAACATCGCTGCCGAAAAAAGCGTGCAGAAAAGCGACCAGCACCCCTTTCAGATCAGAAAAGGAAACATCTCTGTCGACCAGAAGCCCCTCTATCTGATCAAACATCGGCGTATGAGTAAGATCGGAATCGCAGCGATAAACCCGGCCGGGTGCAATTATTTTAACCGGAGGCTGCTGTTTCTCCATAACCCGCACCTGAACCGGAGAGGTATGGGTGCGCAGGACAACGTCATCGGAAACGTAAAAGGTGTCCTGCATCTGCCGGGCGGGATGATCCTGCGGAATGTTTAAAGCTTCGAAATTGTAATAGTCGAGCTCGACCTCAGGTCCCTGCGCCACGCTGAAACCCAAACGGGTAAAGATGGCGCAGACATCCTCGGTTACGCGAGTCACAGGATGGGTGGTACCGGAAAACTGTCGGCGACCGGGCAGAGTCACATCTACCGCACCCGCAGTAATCTGACGTTCGAGTTCCGCTTTTTCCAGTTCCTGTCGGGCTTTGTCTAAATCACCCTGAAGCTGCTCTTTGATCTGGTTGGCAAGCTTGCCGAGTACCGGTTTACGCTCAACCGGCAATTCGGACAAGCCCTTCAACAGAACGGTCAGGCTCCCTTTACGGCCGAGAAAGTTAACCCGTAAAGTTTCAAGTTCATCCAGAGTTACAGCTTGACTGATTAAATTACGAGCTTCAATCAGCAAGCCCTGCAAACGCTCTTCCATGAAGAATCAGTTGACCAGGGCGGAGCTGGCAAGATCAGCGTATTTTCCGAAGGCGGCGGGATCATTGACCGCGATATCGGCAAGAATCTTGCGATCAACTTCAACATGAGCACGGTTCAAACCGGCAATAAAGCGGCTGTAGGAGAGTCCGTGCAGGCGGGCCGCGGCATTGATGCGCACGATCCAGAGACTGCGAAAATCACGCTTCCGGACCCTGCGGTCACGATAGGCGTAATTCAATGCCCGGTCAAGCGTTTCTACCGCACTGCGAAAGAGCTTACTGCGACCGCCGCGATACCCTTTGGCCATCTTCAATATTTTTTTATGTCTTCTACTGGCTTTAAATCCGCCTTTTACTCTTGGCATTTTTATAACTCCTGAAAAACCTTAACCGGCTATCTTCTGTTCCTGTACCAGAACATATTCTGTTAAGAGCACTTAATTGCGAACGTACACTCTTAGTTTTGACTTACGGATTTACTTCAAGTACGCATTCCAAATTTATCGACAACGCAAATTTTTATTTAAAGATAGGGCAACATGCGGTTGATGCTGTGCTGATTGGCACTGTCCACCAGCGTCGACTTACGAAGATTACGCTTTCTTTTCCGGCTCTTACAATTTAACAAGTGACTGGCGTAAGCTTTCCGACGCACGACTTTCCCGGTTCCGGTCAGCTTGAAACGCTTCTTGGCCCCACTGTTTGATTTAATTTTAGGCATAATCTTTCCACTCCTTGGATTTATTTTTCGATCTATTTAACTTTTTTAAGCGGCCCCAAAACCATCATCAACTGGCGGCCCTCACGTTTGGCATGCTGTTCTACGACACCATACTCCTTGACGCGCTCAGCAACCTTAACCAGCAGATCGTGACCCTGATTAGTATAGGTCATTTCGCGACCACGGAAACGGATAGTAACCTTAACCTTGTCACCACCCTCCAGAAAACGGATAATGCTCCTGATCTTGACCTCAAGATCATGCACGTCTGTTCCAGGACGCATTTTGATCTCTTTTACCTGGATTACTGTCTGTTTTTTCTTGGCCTCTTGGGCTCTTTTACTCTCCTGATACTTATACTTGCCATAATCCATCACCTTGCAGACCGGCGGGCTGGCATTAGGCGATACCTCTACCAGATCAAGCCCTCGCGCTTCGGCATAGATCAAGGCCTCAGCCGTATCTACAACCCCGACCTGCTCGCCGGCATCACCGATGAGCCTGACCTGGGGAATCCTTATCTGTCGATTGACTCTTACTTTATCAGCAGCTATGGGGAAACCTCCTGTTTAAACTTTGCCTTCCCATTTTGAATGACAATTACAGCTTCTTCAATTCATCCTGCAGGTGAGCGATAAATTTCTCAACCCGCATCGGCTCAAGAGTCTCGCCCTGTTTGCGTAACCGTGGAGCCACCGTTTTGGTCGTGACCTCCTGATCCCCGATAACCAGCATATAGGGCACCTTTTCCAGTTGGGCTTCGCGAATCTTTTTGCCGAGTTTTTCATTGCGAAAATCGGCTTCAACCCGAATATCGGCATCGCGCAGAATTTTGGCGACCTCAGCCCCATATTCATTGTGCGCATCTGTCACAGTAACGATGCGAACCTGCTCAGGAGCCAGCCAAAGCGGAAAGGCTCCGGCGTAATGCTCAATCAGAATGCCGATAAACCGCTCAATTGAACCCAGTATCACCCGGTGCAGCATAATCGGCCGATGTTTTTCACCATCCTTGCCAATATAGCTTAAGTCAAAGCGTTCAGGCAAGGTAAAATCGCACTGAATCGTGGCGCACTGCCATTCGCGATTGAGAGCATCCTTGAGTTTGATATCTATTTTGGGGCCATAAAAAGCCCCGTCACCGGCATTGATTACATAGTCAAGCTGATTTTCAGCCAGAGCCTGAATCAGCGCGGCAGTCGCCCGCTCCCAGTCCGCATCACTGCCGATGGATTTTTCTTCCGGCCGGGTACTGAGCTCCAGAGAGTAGGGAAAGCCGAAAAAATTCATAACCTCGGCAACAAACTCTAAAATCCCGGTAATCTCCTGTTGAAGCTGCTCCGGTGTACAGATGATATGAGCGTCGTCCTGCGTAAAACAGCGAACCCGTAAAAGGCCGTGCAGCACACCCGAAGGCTCGTGCCGATGCACGGTTCCGAGTTCAAAATAACGTAGCGGCAGGTCCCGATAGCTGCGCAGATGTGAATTATATATCAGCATGTGCGCCAGGCAGTTCATCGGCTTAATGCCATACTCCTGACCTTCACCGGAATCGCTGGCGTCCTCTTTGATCCGGGTAAAATACATGTTCTCCCGATAGTGATCAAAGTGGCCCGAGCGCTTCCAGAGATCAGCCTTGAGCATCTGGGGGCCCATGACAATCTGATAACCCCTTTTGAGATGCTGCCGCCGTTCGAAATCTTCGAGCAGCGTCCGCAGCAGAGCCCCCTTGGGATGCCAGATAACAAAACCGGCCCCGGCTTCATCCTGAATGCTGAAAAGATCGAGCTCCTTACCGAGCTTGCGATGATCCCGTTTCTTGGCCTCTTCCAGCATAAAGAGATGAGCCTGCAAAGCCTCTTTACTGGCAAACGCGGTGCCGTAAATCCGCTGGAGCATGCGGTTTTTTTCATCACCCCGCCAGTACGCGCCGGCAACACTGAGAAGCTTGACACAGCCTTTGAGATAAGAGGTATCGGGCAGATGCGGCCCCCGGCAAAGATCAACAAATTTACCGCTCTGATAGAGCGAGATAGTCTCCCCGGCGGGCAGTTCATTGATCAGCTCGACTTTATAATCCTCGCCCATCGCCCGAAAAAGATCGATTGCTTCCTGGCGCTCAACCTCGCGCCGGACAAAAGTAGATCCCTTCTTGAGCTGGGCCTTGAGCTGCTTCTCTATCGCTTCGAGATCTTCCGGGGTAAAGGGCTTTTCGACATCAAAATCGTAGTAGAAACCATCTTTGATGGCGGGACCGATCGTTACTTTCGCCTGCGGGAAAACCGCCTGGACGGCTTCGGCCATGACGTGAGCGGCACTATGGCGCAAAACCGAAAGCCCTTCTTCCGAAGCTGCCTCGACCAGAAAAATTTCGTCACCATCCGCCGGCAGACTCTGCAGATCAACCAGTTTACCGGCAATTTTCCCCGCCACCACCTCACGCAGACGGGCCTTGTCCTGCCCGGCGACCAGCGCGAGCAGGGTTTTGCCCTCGGCCGGCAGCGACAGAGCTGAAGAATTTTCAGATAAATGAAGAGTCAGCATAGTATTTTTAACGAAGAGATCAAAAAACAAAAATAGAGGCACCACCAAACATCGGCTGAGAAATTCCCACCGACTGTGACACCTCTAGCAATTTTCGTGGTAGGCACAGGCGGATTTGAACCGCCGACTTCTACCGTGTCAAGGTAGCGCTCTCCCCCTGAGCTATGCGCCTACAA
>JAFGVI010000074.1 GCA_016938065.1 Deltaproteobacteria bacterium
CCCCATCTGGCCCACTACCCAGCCGAAACGCAGGTACATGATCACCCCGAGAATGGTCAGAATGGTGGGCGTGAAGACCCCGATAAAAGCTCCCAGTGTCGGCTTTTTCAGAGGTGCAGGCTGCGGGGGCGGGGTTTCTTTTACTCGATTTTGGTCATTGTTGAGATTGAGCATTGGGTCTTTCTCTAGTCAGGGAGATGTTGAAACTGAGTTCAGCCGTTGCCCCGGTGCCGCGGAAGTTGCCACTCAGAGGCGCGGCCCCGGCCGGAGCAAAACTTGCGGCCACGACAATATGACGGTCAGAGACCACCAGACCATGGGTCGGATCATAGCCGCGCCAGCCGCCGCCGGGTAGATAAACTTCGGCCCAGGCATGGAGTTCTCGGGCATTCTGGTCGGGGTCGCCTTCCTGGTAACCGCTGACAAAACGGGCGGCCAGGCCCTGACAGCGACAGACAGCCATGAAAAGCAGGGCCAGATCCCGGCAGGAGCCGCACTTGGTTTGCAGGGTCTCCTGGGGCGGCAGAGGGTCACCTTCGGGCCGGATAATTATATTAAATTCATAAAGTTTTGCACATAAGCGAGTAAGAAATGCGGGGCTCTCATGGTTACACTCCCAGGCTAGGGCCGCGGCGAAAGCACTCACTGTGGCATCGCCGATCGGGGTTAAGTGGCAGGCCAGGGCCGGATCTAACTCGTGGGCATAGCTCGCGGGCAAGTTCTCGCAATTCGGTTCGGTTATGAGATAGTCGAAAGGGTTGGCGAGTCGGGTTTCAACCGTGAAGCTGGTCTCAATCTGCAAATTTTCGGTCAAACCGTTAAACCACACGCTTGTTGCCTGATTACCTTCGGCATCAAGGTGCTGACAGAGCCCGGCCGGTTGCGGGGTTATCCGAATATAGAAGTCATCTGGGCGTTGATTTACGTCACAGCGCGGTTGAAGCCGGATAATCTGGGGTTCGAGAAAAACCGGCCGGCTGTAGCGGTAACAGCTTTGATGTTTAATTTTATAGCGCATTTTTAGATCCCTGAGGGCTCCGCCGTAAAGCGATTCGCGGCACCTCTGCCGGGCGTGCCAGTCGGTTTATGATGCGGTCGATCAATTCCGAGGGCAGTCCCCGGATATTCTCTTTAAGTTTCTCCATCCACCAGCTCGAAATCTCCTGCAGATCCTCCATGTAAAATCGGTGCTCAACCATTTTAAAGGAATCCTTTTCATAAAGAATAACATCGACCGGCAGATCGACATCAGTGGCACTGATGCGGGTTGAATCGAAGGCCAGAAGGCCGACCTTGAGGGCGAATTTAAGCGAATCTTCAAAGGCGAAGGTGCGATCCAGCACCGGCTTGCCGTAGCCGCCGGCTCCGACAATCTGGTAAGGGGTGCCCTGACCGACTTCAACCCAGTTGCCCTGGGGGTAGAGCAGGTAGAGTTTTGGTTCATGGTCTTTGGCCATCTGACCTCCGATCAGGCTGTGGGTGTCGAACTGAAGACCGGATTTTTCCAGGGAAGCCTGGTCTTCAGACGCCGCCCGGCGAATCTGAGCGGCAAAGGCATTGACCGCCTTGTAGAGTTTGTCGAAGGGTTTATCCTGTTCTTCGAGGAGCTCTTCAAAATAGATCAGGGCTTTATCCCGGGCCGAGCGCAGGCCCGAAGTCATCAGGAACATGGCCGATTTTTCATCTTCAAAGATGGAAACTTTTTTGGCAGTGATAGCTTCATTGCCTGATGTAATCCGCGTGTCGGCGATACCGACGAGACCGCTTTTGACACGCATGCCGAGACAGAAAGTCATATAGTTTTTTACTCCTTGGTGCGGGTTTCGGTTGCCGTCGCAACCGGTTGCGGGTTGAAGAATTTCTCCTGAATCGCTGTGCCGACGGCATTGATTCGGGTTTGAGTATTATCTAGGTATTCGTGCAGGCCGGTCTCCAGAATTTCTTCGATTGAGGTGTAGTCGAAGTCAGCCAGAAGGCGGCCGAGGGCCTGTTCGGCCGGGTTTATAAAAGTGCCGCGGCGGCTGCCGCTAAGCTTGTGCAGTGAGTTGTCGGCGATCGCCAGGCAGTAGTGTACGGCCCGGGGGAAATCCTGATCCAGCAGCAGAAACTCAGCAATCTTCTGCGGGTCGATGCGGCCGTGGCGTTTGCGGTACATTTCAAAAGCACTGGCCGAGCGCAGCAGGGCTCCCCAGAGGATACTGTCGTAAGGGCTGCCGATATAATCGACTGAGGGCAGCAGAATATAGTATTTGACATCGAGAATACGCGAAGTCTTGTCGGCCCGTTCGAGCATGCGCCCGAGACGACCGAAGTGCCAGCCTTCACCATGGTCCATGGTTGCGTCGGTGATGCCGATAAAAGCATGACTGGCATTCATGATATCAACGAAGAACTGGTGCGGCAGATCCATCGATTCCTGTTGTGCCGCATCATTGAGCATCAGATAAAAGGTGTTAAGCTGTTCCCACATCTCCGAGCTGATATATTCGCGTACCGAGCGGGCATTTTCCCGGGCCGCCCGGACGCAGGAGCGGATCGAGTTGGGGTAGTCACGGTTGAAGGTCAGAAATTCGATCGCTTTCTCCTGATCGACCTGGCCATAGAGTTCGGTGAAAAGTTCCTGGTCGCCGGTGGTATTGATCAGCGGCTGCCACTGTTCTGCAGCACTGCCCGGGATGTCCAGGGCCATATGATAGTTGGCATCAATAAAACGGGCGACATTTTCGGCCCTTTCGATATAGCGATTCAGCCAGTAGATGGCATTTGCAACCCGACTTAACATTATTGCACCTCCTGTTGGCTTAAAGGTGATTCCGGAGAAGCCCCGCCTTCGGCATCGATCACCCACGTATCCTTGCTCCCACCCCCCTGCGAGGAGTTGACCACCAGTGAGCCCTTTTTCAAAGCCACCCGGGTCAAGCCTCCGGGAAGCACGTAGATTTCCTCTTTGCCATAGAGAATGTAGGGGCGCAGATCGACATGCCGGCCTTCAAAGT
Organism: Deltaproteobacteria bacterium; assembly: GCA_016938065.1. Lineage (GTDB taxonomy): Bacteria > Desulfobacterota > Anaeroferrophillalia > Anaeroferrophillales > Tharpellaceae > Tharpella. The sequence continues at coordinate 2,997 of JAFGVI010000074.1, forward strand.
GATCGCCGACCATAACCGGCACCCGTGACAGCGCCAGGGTCGGCTGAGCAATGTAGGTGCGGGGGTGAGCCTTGATGCGGTCCGCAAACTCGACCCGTTCGGCGGCGGTGGCATGAGGGCCGACCAGCATTCCGTAACCGCCTGATTCATTAACCGCTTTGACCACGAGTTTATCAAGGTTTTCGAGAACATACTGGCACTCATCCGGGCGCCAGCAGGCATAGGTCGGGACATTGTTAAGGATCGGTTCTTCGCCCAGATAGTAGCGAATTATTTCCGGGACATAAGCATAGATAGCCTTGTCATCAGCGACCCCGGTACCGGGTGCGTTGGCGAGCGTGACTCGGCCCTTGGCGTAAGCTTCCATCATGCCGGGAACCCCGAGCATCGAATCGGCCCTAAAGGCCTTGGGGTCCATAAAATCGTCGTCGATGCGCCGGTAGATAACGTCGACCCGTTCCAGACCTTTGGTGGTCTGCATCATGACTTCACCGCGATGGACGATCAGGTCACTGCCTTCAACCAGGCGGACTCCCATCTGCTGGGCGAGAAAGCTGTGCTCAAAATAGGCTGAATTGTAAACCCCCGGGGTCCAGACCGCAACCACCGGAGAGCGTACTCCGGACGGGGCTACCCCCTGAAGCATATCGAGCAGGCGGCTGGGATAATCGGTTACCGGCAGGACGTTGCAGGCATCAAAAACCATGGGAAAGGTGCGCTTCATCAGGAGTCGGTTTTCCATAACATAGGAGACCCCGGAAGGACAGCGCAGGTTGTCTTCAAGAACATAGTACTTGCCGTCACCGCTGCGGACCAGGTCGGTGCCGGTAATATGGCACCAGATGCCGGCGGGCGGCTTGAGGCCGATGCAGGCTTTGCGGTAACCATCGGCGGAAAAGACGAGATCCTCCGGGATGATGCCGTCCTTGATGATCTTCTGCTCGTTATAGACATCGTCGATAAAATTGTTCAGGGCCCGGATACGCTGTTTGAGCCCATTTTCGAGATCCGTCCACTCTTCCGCCTGAATGATGCGCGGGACAATGTCAAAGGGAAAGATCTTTTCGGTCTGGGCTTCATTGCCGTAAACGTTGAAGGTGATGCCGAGGTTCAAAAGGGTTCGTTCAGCCGCTCCCTGGCGGCGCTGAAGCTCGCTTTCGGGCAGAGCATTGATCCGCTCAACCACAAGATTAGCCCCGGGACGGGGTTGCCCCTGCGCATCGAAAATTTCATCATAGAAGCCCTCGGTATCGTAACTGTCAAATTTCACCTTTACCTTCAATTTTCTCACTTTTCGTTGATAGTTTCAGGTACATTAATACCATTATGCAGGTTGCAAATGATAGAAATTTTTATTTTTGTTGGTTTGTCTCTCTTCATGATGTAATACAGTCGGGGGCACGGGATTCAGGAAGCCCTCTACAATCAGCATGTGCAGGCCGGTCTCAGCGACCCTTAAGCCATTGCCCGCTTTGTCAGCCGGGCGTTAACCTCATTTTACGGCAACCTCTCATTTTCAAGGTTTCCGGCAGACTTGGCAGGCCAACAACTGTAGCCAGATGGGATTTACCAAGTCCGACTCCACCGACGACGACTTCAAGTTTTTGATAATAACTCTGAGATTTTGCTGAAATAGAGAGAAAACGCCTAAGGATCTGCTGGTCGTGGGCTTTTCTGTGTTCTGCCAGTAACTCTTTGGGATGATTTGAGTTTTCAAAATCCTGGTGCCGTTCATAACTGCGCTGATGGCAGGCTACAAGTTTATCTTGTTTGTAAACGTAGAGTCTGTCGGCATAGATTTTCACGGCAAGTTTGCAATTGGCATATTCGGCCGGCACCGAATAACGGTTGCTGTCCAGCGTAATGCGAAGAAAAGGAAGAAGATTTTTAAAATTTTCAGGAAAGAAGATCGAGGGATGGAGCTACCATTGGAGTTACATTTTCAAACCGCCAGGAAGGAGACAGTTTCAGATCGTCGGTGACAATATCCACTGACAAAAGGCTTGCTCGGTTCTATATGTGTAATGACGATAGCGAAGAACCTTAAGAATCTGATCCATTAATTTGAGATCTGGATTGGGCCGAAATTCAGGTTGACTTTTCAAGTTACCTACGTATATACAATGGGTCTCAGCCAGTTTTAGTAGAGAATTAAATAAGAGGTACATTTTTTCTATATTTCAATTCAAATATTATAATAAGTGGAAAATTTTAACATCTACCAAGGTTAATATCATGGAAGTTTTCCACCTATTTATAATGTTAGCAATAGGAAATACAATGAATACCAGAAATCTTTCGTTAGATCTGCTAAGGGGTTTAAGCATATTGTATATTGTCGGATATTGGCATATGTTCAATTACACAAACGCATTCCCGCAATACTACAATATCGTCACACTAAGAATTACATGGATAGTATTAGCTACATTCACTTTTGTATCCGGATACTTCATTGGATTGAAAAATATAGACTTTAGTAAGGAAAGCATTTTTTCTTTTTACAAAAATCGAGTTCTCAGAATTTATCCTTTATATCTTGTAGCATTGATAATATTCTTTGTTTTTGGCATGGCAAACCTATTTACAATATCAAAGGCTGCAATTGCTGTTTCAATGTTCTTTCATCCTGCACCACCAACACTTTGGTATATAACTATGCTGCTGTTTTTTTACCTTGTTTCGCCTTTGTTGATAATGGTTGTGAAAAGAAATAAAACAGCTCATATCTGGGTATTTTATGTATTTGTATCGATATGGCTAGTAATTATCCATTATGTCTTAAGAACTGTAGACGTGAGGGTTATTACTTATTTTCCAGCATTCTATCTTGGATTACTGACCAGTATAAAAGGAGATGGCTATATTAAAAGAAGTTTTTTGGTATCTTTAATTATTCTAGGTTTATTTGTATCTTTTGCTTTCAATCAGAATAAACTGCAAATCGATTGGTTGCTATCTACAATACTTGTCAGCACTGGAGCTTACTGCGTATTTATGTTTTTTAAAAATATAATAGAATTACCAAAAACATCGTATTTTCCAGTGTTTGCATTATCCTACTCAAGCTATTGTATGTATCTGTTTCATCGGCCGATATACATGGTTTTCAGAAAGATATACTTTCCAACTAATGATATAGCTCAAGTTGTATATTTAGTCTTTTTTTGCCTACCTATTATTTTAATTTCTTCTTATTATATTCAAAAATGTCAGGATAATATATTGATTTTGCTAACCTATAAGGATTGAGTCGACCCTTAAGAGATAAATCTGATGGCGTAGGTGGAGTTCTGGGGTTGGAAGAAAAGGGGACGGATCTATTTACTCCTTCGGATGGATTAACTCGTGCATTGGATGGTTTCACGCCAGATCAAGATGCGAACGTTCACCTCTACTGGGAGCCAGATGGAAGTCATGGCTGGTTCAAAGAGTTTCACCTTATTGAGAATGAATTCCGCATAGTAGATAAAGGCGAGGATTGGATCGTTTTGGGGCTACTGCTTCTATAACAGTCGAAGCGGAGGGAGATTTCTCGTTGGCTGTGTATGATTCAATCGACCGTGATTATGTCCCGATGGGCTCCATTACTGCTACGGCAGAAGAAGAATTTGAGTCATAAATACTGATCACAATCACAGGCGATTTGAACGCCCCGCTAGATCAGCTAACGGCGGATGAAGTCGAGATCGTTAGCCCCATTTCATCGGTTGATTTTGGGACTATCGAACCCGACTATTGCTCAGATGAGTACGATTAACACACATAACACGGCACTCCAGCCGAGGAAGGCCGCGATGCGGCCTTCCTCGGCTGAGCTAAGCGTTCGCGTCTCAATGAACAAAAGGATAAAACTATGGATGATTACAAGCTCTTGATCGACCTACACAAGGAAAACTATCGCCAAGGACCTGGCGGCGATGCCGAGACAGAACTTGCCCTCAATCTGGCCATGATCGATCGGACAGCACCGCTAAAGGTAGCAGATATTGGGTGCGGCACGGGAGCATCTACCATCCTGCTTGCCCGACTTTTGAATGCCCAAATAACGGCAGTGGACTTCCTTCAGGATTTTTTGGACGTTCTGTGTCAAAGGGCCGAAAGCACTGGGGTAGCGGATAAGATATCGCCCCTTGCCCGGTCCATGGACGACTTGCCTTTTGCTGATGAGGAACTGGATGTCATCTGGTCCGAGGGTGCCATCTACAACATCGGATTTCAAAAGGGTATAGCTGAGTGGCGACGGTTTCTGAAAGCGGGTGGTCTATTGGTTGCTACCGAGATCACATGGCTCACGGACTCCCGCCCAGCGGAACTCCAGAAACACTGGGATAGCGAGTATCCCGAAATCGATGTGGCTTCAGCGAAGATCAAGGTTCTGGAGAAACATGGATTTTCTCCAATCGGGTACTTCGTATTACCGGAACATTGCTGGCTGGAAGAATATTACCGGCCTATGCAGGCCAGGTTCGAGGACTTCCTGAATCGAAACGGGAACACCCAGGAAGCACGCGAAATAGTGAATGCAGAGCAACACGAAATAGACCTCTATAAAATGTATAAATCTCACGTCAGTTACGGGGTCTATATTGCAAGAAAGCTGGCATAGAAGGGCGAACCAGTAAGGATTGAGCCGACCCAGAACCGATAAGTTGAAGGCGTAGGAATGGGAGCCGGGTCGGACTCAATCCATTGTTCAATAAGCCCGAACTCTAAATATATACATGAGAGCATTGAATGGTTGAAGTATTGGTGCTGGCTGTAGCGCTCAGTATGGATGCTTTTGCAGTATCTGTGGGGCTCGGATCA
>JAFGVI010000075.1 GCA_016938065.1 Deltaproteobacteria bacterium
AAAACTGCGAGCCACAAGATGGGGAGCCCCCTGAAGAAATCTCCGGGCAATCACCAACGTAAGCAAGTCTCTAACCGGACAACACTGGCTAAAATTGTCTCCGGGGAGTCGACCTGCATCCGTAATCACAGAGCTGGACCGCATCCTGGAGCCCTATGGCGGGCTCGGCGCTTATGCCCGTAAAGATCAGGTTTCGCACCGTTATCTCTCTGAAGAATTTCGCCAGCTTGAGCAGATGGCAACCATCTATCCGCTTATCTTTCTCGGGGTTGCGGTTTTCCTTCTCCAGGTGGTAATCTCGCGTCTGATTGCCACCGAAAGAGAGGAGATCGCCATCCTCAAAGCCTTTGGTTACTATAACCGGGCTCTGGCTCTGCACTATTTAAAGCTGGTTTTGATGATTGTCGGCTGCGGGGTTGGGGTCGGTCTGCTGGCGGGATTCTGGCTCGGTCATCATATGAGCGAACTCTACATGGATTACTATCGCTTTCCCTTTCTTCTGTTTACGCTTAAACCAGGTAATCTGGTTTTTGCCGTCGCCGTAACCCTTATGGCGGCCGCCTTCGGTACCGGCGGGGCCTTATGGCGGGTGGTGAAACTGGCTCCGGCCGTGGCCATGCGGCCTGAGCCTCCAGCCCATTACGGCTTGAGCTGGCCCGAACGTTTCGGCCTGATAACTTTTTTCTCGCAACCGACGCGGATGATTATGCGCAATCTCGGGCGGCGCCCCTTAAAAGCCGCCTTCTCGGTCGTGGGCATCGCTCTGGCCTGTGCTATTCTCATGGTCGGTACGGTTTTTCAGGATGCGATCGACTATATTGTTGAAATCCAGTTCGGTCTGGCCCAGCGTGAAGATCTGACCGTAACCTTTGTCGAGCCCAGTGCTTATCGGACCCTTTTGTCCCTGCAGCGTCTGAATGGGGTTGCTCACGGTGAACCTTTTCGTTCAGTTCCGGTGCGGCTGCGGTTTCGTCAACACTCTTACCGGACGGCGATCGTCGGCAGCCTGGCCGATAGTTCTCTGCACCGGCTCATTGATGAGAATCTTAAACCCCTGGCCCCGCCCCTGGCCGGGATTGTTCTGACCGACCAGCTCGGTCTTATCCTTGATGTCAAGGCCGGCGACACCCTGACGGTTGAGGTTTTAGAGGGAAAACGGCCCCAACGGCTGATTCCGGTTGCGGCTCTGAGCAAAGAGTTTATCGGGGTCTCGGCCTATATGGAGCTGGGCGCCTTGAATCGTCTTATGCGCGAGGACAATCTCATCAACGGGGCTTATCTTGCCGTGGATGAGCTCCATCTTCCGGGGCTCTACGCCGCCTTGAACGGGATGCCCCGGGTTGCCGGAACCGTGGCCCGACGCCATGCCGTAACCAGTTTTTATGAGACGATGGCAGAGCAGATGTTGATTTTTACATTCTTTATTATCTTTTTTGCCGGTGTCATCGCCTTCGGTGTGGTTTATAACAGTGCCCGCATTACCCTGTCGGAAAGAGCCCGGGAGCTGGCCAGTCTGCGGATTCTCGGATTCCGGCGTTATGAGGTCGCCTATATTCTGCTGGGTGAGCTTTTGTTTCTGACTCTTGTTGCCATTCCCGCCGGTTTTCTGTTAGGGTATGCTTTGTGTGCCTATATCATCTATTATCTGCAGACTGATCTCTATCGGATTCCGCTACTGATTGAACCTTCGACCTACGCTTTCGCCGCTACTGTAATTATCCTGGCGACGCTGTTGTCGTCGGCCCTGGTCGCCTGGCGCATTTATCATCTTGATTTGATCTCAGTTTTGAAAATCAGGGAGTAGACTTTGCCTTTACGAAAGATAGTGCTGCTGTTACTCGCGGGTGGAGCTTTGCTTGCGGCCCTGGCTTACGGTTTTCGGCCGCAGCCGGTCAAGGTTGACATGGTGCCGGCGGAGCGGGGTCCCTTGACCGTGACCATTGCTGAAGAGGGCCGTACCCGGGTGGTCGATCGTTATGTCGTTTCGGCCCCGATCAGCGGTACGATGGTCCGCATCGGTTTTGAAGTCGGTGATACTGTCGCCGCTGACGAGACCCTGGTCACAATTCATCCTCCGGCTTCGGCGGGACTTGATCCGCGCAGCCGCGCTGAGGCCCAGGCTCGTCTGGCTGCGGCCGATGCCTCCTTAAAGGCGGCGCAGGCCGGGGTTGAAAAAGCCCGGGCCGAACTTGTTCTGCTTCAGACCAAACAGCAGCGCATTCGTAATATCGTGGCGCTTAAGGGGCTGGCCCGGGAAGAGCTGGATGAGATCGAAAGCCTGGTCAGACAGGGACAGGCCGGGCTCAGGTCGGCGGAGTTTATGGTGCAGGTCGCCCGCTATGAGCGTCAGGCGGCGCTGGCAGTGCTTGAGTATGCGCAGATGGTACCGGCTGGTCAGATTGAAGCGATGGTTTTACGGGCTCCGGTAAGTGGCCGTATTCTTAGGCTTTTTGAGAAAAGTGCCGGGGTGGTTAATGCGGGTCAGCCTCTACTGGAGCTCGGCGATCCCCAGACTATCGAGGTTGAGGTCGATCTGCTTTCAGCCGATGCGGTTCGGGTGCAGGTCGGGATGAAAGTTATTTTTTCGCGCTGGGGCGGTGAGAAAGAACTTTCCGGTATTGTTAAACGGGTCGAACCTCAGGGTTTTACCAAAATTTCGGCCCTGGGTGTAGAAGAACAGCGGGTCTGGGTGATTGTTGCTTTTACTGAACCACCGGATAAATTACAGCGTCTCGGGGATGGTTACCGGCTTGAAGCCGATTTTATTCTCTGGCATGACGCTGACGTGCTCAAAGTTCCGGGCAGCGCTCTTTTTCGCTCTGATGAGGGGTGGGCTCTCTTTGTTGTTGAGAATGAGCGGGCCCGGCAACGCCGGGTTGAAATCGGTCATCGCGGCGGCATTTTTGTGGAGATCCTTTCCGGTATCGAAGCCGGGGTCACGGTTATCAATCATCCTGGCGACAACGTGGCCGAAGGCTGCAGAGTGCGTCGGTTTGCCAGGAAATGACATCAGAGGTTGTTTTTGCCGGAAAAATTACTTGAGATAAAAAATCTTTCCGTCGCCTTCGGTCGCGGGGCGGAATGTGTCCTCGCGGTCGATCGCATATCTTTGACGATTAACCGCTGTGAAACTATGGCTCTGGTCGGGGAGAGCGGTTGCGGGAAATCGGTGACGGCGCACTCGATTTTGCGGCTTTTGCCCTATCCTGAAGCGAATCATCCGGGTAACGGCGAAATTCTCTTTGGCGGGCAGAATCTTTTGTGTTTGTCGGAAAAAGAGATGCGGCGTTTGCGGGGGAATCGCATCGGCATGATTTTTCAGGAACCGATGACTTCGTTGAATCCACTGCATACGATTGTTCGTCAGATCAGTGAAAGTTTGCGTCTTCATCGGGGTGGCCGAAGCCGCCAGGAGTTGCGGCGGCGTGCGCAGGAACTGCTTGAACTGGTCGGTATTGAAGATGCGGCCCGCCGCCTTGATGCCTATTCCCACGAGCTCTCCGGGGGGCAGCGCCAGCGGGTGATGATTGCCATGGCCCTGGCCAATGAACCCGATCTTCTGATTGCCGACGAACCGACGACTGCCCTGGATGTTACAGTACAGGCTCAGGTGCTTAATCTTTTAAGTGATCTTAAGGAACGTCTGGGCATGTCGGTTCTCCTGATTACGCATGATCTCGGTATTGTCAGACACCATGCCGACCGGGTCGCGGTTATGACCGGAGGCCGGATTGTTGAGGTGGGGGGGTGCGGGCAGATTTTTTCTGCTCCGAGCCACCCCTATACCGTTAAATTGCTCAACTCCGAGCCCGCCGGTCAGCCGCTTCCCTGTAATGAAGACGCCGACCCTCTGCTCGAAGCGGAAAACTTAAAAGTCTGGTTTCCGATTAAAAAGGGTTTTCTGCAGCGCACCTGTGATTATGTCAAGGCGGTGGACGGGGTTTCGCTGACGCTGCGGCCCGGGGAAAGTTTAGGGGTGGTCGGGGAGAGCGGTTCGGGTAAATCGACTCTGGGCTTTGCTCTGCTGCGGCTCCTGCCGGCGAAGGGGAGAATCTCTTTCGCCGGGCGTGAGATTTCCCGGCCCGATTTTCGTGAGCTGCAGGCTTTGCGGCGCCGCTTTCAGGTGGTTTTTCAGGATCCTTTTGCGAGTCTGAGCCCGCGTCTGAACGTTGCTCAGATTGTCGGTGAGGGCCTCAATATTCACCGGATCGGCACACCGGGACAACGCCGGCAGATGGTGGCTGCCGCCCTGGCCGAGGTCGGTCTGGAGGAATCTTTCCTGCGGCGTTATCCGCATGAGTTTTCCGGCGGCCAGCGCCAGCGCATCGCCATCGCCCGGGCTCTGGTTCTGAAACCGCAGCTGCTGGTGCTGGACGAACCGACCTCATCGCTCGACCGTTCCGTTCAGGCCCAGGTACTCGACCTGCTCCGTGACCTGCAGGGAAAACATAACCTTTCCTATCTTTTTATCTCGCATGACCTGAAGGTGGTCAGGGCCCTCTGTCATCGGGTTATGGTGCTCCACCAGGGCCGGATCGTCGAAGAGGGGCCGGCCGAAGAGCTTTTCCAGCATCCGCAGCATCACTATACGCAAACCCTTTTCGCGGCCGCGTTTAATTGATGGAGATAGAGAGGTTTAGAGCATGGCCGAAAGTAAAAATCTGATTCTGGCCGGAGGTGGGCATGCCCATCTGCTGACGCTGGCTAATCTCGATAAATTCATAGCCGCCGGTCACCGGGTTACGGTGGTGCAGCCCTCTCCGTACCATTACTATTCCGGCATGGGCCCAGGCCTGCTGGGCGGCACCTGCCGGGCGGAAGAGATTCGCTTTGCGACTCAAACCACGGTAGAAAAGAGCGGCGGGAGGTTTATCAACGATAAAGCCGTTAAAATCAACCCCGCCGAGCGGACGCTGCAACTCGCCTCGGGCGCAATCTTGAATTATGATCTGCTCTCTTTGAATACGGGAAGTTATGTCCCGACCGCTTTCGTTAAAGATCAGGGGGCGGAAAATATTTTCCCGGTCAAGCCGATTGAG
>JAFGVI010000076.1 GCA_016938065.1 Deltaproteobacteria bacterium
CAACCAGGCTCTAATCGAGCGCCTGCGGCAAGCCCGCCAGAGCCAAAAAGACGGCATGCCTCTGGTCCCCGCCACCATGGCTCTGGAACTGACCAGTAACCCCTTTCTCAGACTTGAAAACACCACCCTGCAAAAAGAGCTGAAAACCACCAATGAGCTTGATACTTTAATCACGCTTTACCGGATCTACTATCGGGAAACGCCTTCCACCTAACCAGACACTGTCGAAAACACATTCAGCCCATGCCGAAAACTCATACCTTAAGCCTCATCATTCCCTGTTACAATGAGGAAAAGACTCTAAAAAGATGCGTCGAAAAGGTTCTTGAAATAAGTGATGAGTTTCTCTCTCTGGAAATTATTATTGTTGACGATTGCTCGAGTGACCGGAGCCTGGCAATAGCTCAGCAACTGGCCCGGCTCAACCGCAACATCAAAGTACTCAATCACTGCCGCAATTCAGGCAAAGGCGCGGCCTTAAGAACTGGCTTCCAACAGGCTACAGGTGATTATGTGGCGATCCAGGATGCCGATCTCGAATACGACCCGCATGATCTTAAAAAACTCCTCATCCCATTACAGCAGGGAAAAGCCGATGTTGTGCTGGGCTCGCGCTTTCTCACAACCGAGGCCCACCGGGTTTTTCACTTCTGGCATGCCCTGGGGAACCGTTTTTTGACATTGCTCTCAAATATGTTTACCGACCTCAACCTGACGGATATGGAGACCTGCTACAAAGTTTTCCGCCGGGAAGTAATTACAGCTATCAAACTTGAGGAAAACCGCTTCGGTTTTGAACCCGAAATCGTGGCTAAGATAGCGCAACAACGGCTGCGCATCTACGAAATGGGCATTTCGTATTATGGAAGAAGCTACGGAGAAGGCAAGAAAATCGGCTACAAAGACGGCATTCGCGCCATCTACTGCATCTTAAAATACAACCTCCACCGGGCCCCACTGGCAATTCAATTTCTCTTCTATACGATTATCGGAGGCCTCGCCGCCCTTGCCAATCTGGCATTTTTTCTAGCTTTTTACCATGCCGGCTTTGGCGTCAATATTTCGGCTCCCCTGGCATTTACAGCCGCGGCACTGATCAACTACCTGCTCTGCGTCAAACTGGTCTTCCGCCATAAAGCCCGCTGGAATTCAGCCATCGAAATCATCATGTTTGCCCTGGTGGTTATCAGTGTCGGCACCTATGACTGGTGGCTCACCCGTTTCATGATCAATCTCGGAAGCGCACCGGCAATCGCCAAAATAATCGCTACCGCATCAGGTCTGATTCTCAACTATCTCGGCCGCCGTTTTCTGGTTTTTCCGGAAAGGGGAAGCAAAGCATGGTGAATAAAACGGACCAGAAAAATTTATTTTTTTCTGTCAGAATAATATTGCTGATCATAGCCTTTGGTACAATTTCCCTGCACATCGTCAAGCTATCTACCAACCACTGGGTGATTGGCTCCGACGGTCTAGGTTATTACGCACACATCCGTTCTCTGATCATCGATCACGACCTTGATTACGAAAATGAATTCAGAGATTTTAACCCGTTTGGACACAGCGTGCAAAATTTCCGGCAACGAACCAGAACCGGATATGTTGCAAACAAATATCCAATCGGTCCGGCTCTGCTATGGGCCCCTTTCTTCATAGCGGCCCACGTCCTCACCATTGGCATAAACCACTTGGGCTTCAACCTGCAAACGAACGGCTACTCTTTTCTTTACCAACTTTTTACCGGTGCAGGCACAACCTTTTACGGTGTTTTGGGACTCTATTTTATATTTAAAATCGTCAATCGCTATTTTTCATCTAAAATCAGCGCATCTGCAATCGGAGCAATTTTTCTATCGACCAATCTGATTCATTATTTCATCTGCGAACCCTCCATGGCCCACATTCTGTCAATGTTCTCGGTATCTCTATTCCTCTATCTCTGTCTGAAAGATTTTGACAAAAAAACAACCTCATCTTTTCTGTTTTGCGGTCTGACAGCAGGCCTGATGACTATGATGCGCTACCAAAATGCCCTTTTTGCAATAGTACCTCTCATCGAATTAAGCATCGGCTGTTTTCGCCGTGGCTTTTCCTGGAAAAAGTTTTCAGGATCAATGAAAATGGGAATAGTTCTCCTGGCTGCTGCAGGCTTTGCTTTTCTACCCCAATTACTCGTTTTAAAAGTGATTTTCGGCTTGAATACCGCAACAACATCTACGGCAACAACTTTTGCCGGATCAGGTGATTACATGCTGAACTCCTTCAACTATTTCACTCCAAAACTCCTTTCGGTGCTATTTTCACCTCATCACGGCCTGATCTACTGGACACCAATAATTTTTATATGTTTGATCGGCATGATTCTATTCAGCCAAAAAAAAACTCTTCAGGGAACTATTTTACTTTCATGCTTCATTCTCCAATGGTATATCAATGCAGCATGGCATGATTGGACTTTTGGAAATGCCTTTGGCGCCCGCGCCTTTATCAACTGCACGGCAATATTTACCCTCGGTCTTGCAACAGTATTTGATCGTTATGCTGTCAACAAAAAAACCATCACCTTGATGCTGATTTTTATTATTACCGCAAATTTATCATTTATGAGCCAGTTCTTACTTAAGATAATCCCCCAGTCAGAACCGGTTACATGGTCAACCGTTATAGCCGGCAATTTTGATTTGATAACGATGCTTAAATCGAAAGTTTCTCATCTATTAAAGCGTATCAATTAAACCAACCTCAGAGTAAGATTTAATAAGAGTCCCAACTATGACAAATAACCCTTCGCCTGAAACAATTTATCTTAAAGATTATCAAGCCCCTGCGTTCATGGTTGAGTCGATCAAGCTTCATTTTGCCTTACAGCCGGAGCGGACGCTGGTTTCCAATGCGATGTTTTTGCAACGTGCCTCCGGGGCCGACACTGATCTTCCGTTGCGGCTTGACGGACGGCAACTCGAATTACTCAAAGTAATCCTTGACGGCACCGTTTTGTCATCCGACCAGTACCGGGTCGATCCGGAGAGTCTGGTTATTGAAAAACTTCCAAACGAATTCAACCTGGAGATCGTCACCGCCATCAATCCGAAAAGCAACACCAGCCTTGAGGGCCTCTACGCCTCCGGATCAATGCTCTGCACCCAGTGCGAAGCCCATGGTTTCAGTCGCATTACCTACTTTCTCGACCGGCCCGATGTCCTGACCCGTTTCACCACGACCCTTGAAGCCAACACCAAAGATTTTCCGGTGCTCTTGAGCAATGGCAATCTGATAGACCAAGGCCTAATCGGCGAAGATCGCCACTTTGCCGTCTGGCAGGATCCTTTCAAGAAACCGGCTTACCTTTTTGCTCTGGTTGCCGGCCGGCTGACCACGTTAAAGGATAGTTTTACAACCGTGTCCGGGCGCGAAGTTGCGATTCATTTTCATGTCGAAGAGCAGAACCGCGACAAATGCAGCCATGCGATTGCCGCCCTTAAAAAATCGATGCGCTGGGATGAAGAGGAGTATGGCCGCGAATATGATCTCGACCTTTATCAGGTGGTGGCCGTCGATGACTTTAACTTCGGGGCCATGGAAAATAAGGGGCTCAACATTTTCAACTCAAAATATGTTCTGGCTCAACCGGAAAGTGCCACCGACAGTGATTATGAAGCCATTGAGGGCGTCATCGCCCATGAATATCTGCACAACTGGACCGGCAACCGGATCACCTGCCGCGACTGGTTTCAGTTGAGCCTGAAAGAGGGCTTGACCGTCTTTCGCGATCAAGAGTACGGCGCGCAAGCCTATCCTGGCGGCGGGCGCCGGATTCGCGAAGTCAGACGGCTGCGGAGCTTTCAATTTCCCGAAGATGCGGGGCCCCTGGCCCATCCGGTACAACCCAAAGAGTACGTCGAGATCAACAATTTCTACACCACCACGGTCTACGATAAAGGGGCCGAAATCATCCGCATGCTGCAAACCCTGATTGGCGAGCTAAATTTCAAAAAAGGTATGCAACTCTATTTTGATCGTCATGACGGAGAGGCCGTCACCATCGAAGATCTGCTTGGCGCCATGACCGATGCCTGTGGTTGTGATCTCAACCAGTTTCGCCGCTGGTACGACCAGTCCGGAACCCCGCAGCTGAGGGTCACGCAAGCCTGGCAGCCGCAAACAGAAGAGTTTGTTGTAACGATTACTCAAGACTGTCCGCCAACTCCGGGAGAGACCGAAAAACTGCCTCTGCACCTGCCGCTGACCATCGCCCTGCTGAACCCTGCAGGCCGGGAACAGGCCGTAACCCTGGCGGGTGATTTAAAACCGGGCCCGAGCGGCAGCCGCGTCCTTGAAATCAAACAGCAAAAAGAGGAATTTCGCTTTCAGGGCTGCAAACAAAAACCGGTGGTTTCGCTGTTGCGTAATTTTTCCGCCCCGATTCAATTAACCAGCGATACCACTATGGCGGATCTGGCTTTTCTTCTGGCCCATGACACAGACCCCTTCAGCCGCTGGGAGGCAGGTCAGAAACTGGCTTTAGGCGAAATTCTGCAACTGATGCACGGTTCTGGGAAATCAGAAGAAGTTGACGATGAAAAAGTTTCGGAAGAAACCTACAGTCAGATTTTCGGCCGGCTCATCACGAAAAAATGGTCTGCGTCTGAAGCTGACGGCGCCGCTGAACTTTTGCTCCTGCCCGATGAGATCTATATCGGCGAGCAGCTTGAAAAAATTGACCCCCAGGCAATTTACAAGGCACGCCGGAGCCTGCGCTGTACCCTGGCGCAACGCTGGATGACCGAGCTCGAAACTCTCTACAAAAATCACCAGGCCCCCGGCCCCTACTCTCCGAACCCGGCAGCCATGGCCCAGCGCCGTTTAAAAAATATTGCCCTTGATTATCTTACAGCTTTAGGCCCTGAAGGTCCGGCCCTTAAACTCTGCCGACGGCAATATCTTGCAGCCGACAACCTCACCGACCGCTTGGCCGCCCTCTCCGGCCTGCTGGAAATCAACGGCCCTGAGAATCTGCCCGAACTTGCAGATTTCTACGAACGCGGCCAACATAACGCGCTCCTCAAAGACCGCTGGTTTGCTCTGCAGGCTGCAACCCGGCGCCCCGAAACCACGCAAAAGGTGGCCGAACTGACCCGCCATCCCGATTTTAACCGCACCAACCCGAACCGGGTTCGGTCCCTGCTCAGCACCTTTACTACGGCCAATCAATCCGCTTTCCATCAAGCCGACGCTTCCGGCTATGAACTTCTCGGCCGGGAGATTGCCACCCTCGACAAAAGCAATCCCATGCTTGCCGCCCGCATGAGCGGCGCATTCAGCCGCTGGCGCCGATTTTCCCCGCCGTACAGCACACTGATGCGACAGGAGTTGGAAAAACTGGCGGCTGCCTCACAGGTCTCCCGCGATCTCAGAGAAATTATTGACAAAAGTCTGGTCGAGATTTAAAAAATGGCAAAAAAACAGCGCAAAAAACAAAAACTCATCCCCTAAAAATAAAAAGAAGCAAACCAACACCATTACCCGAGACTACAAGTCGGCTTTCCCGCGCACGACCTCCTGCAGACGACGACAGAGACGTTCAACCACCGGCTGCCAGGCGCCCGGTTGCGGCTGGCGAAAAAGTCGCATGGTCGGATACCAGGGAGAGTCCTCGCGCTGCACAAGCCAGCGCCAGTCGGCATCAAAGGGCAGTAAGAGCCAAACAGGACGGGCCAGGGCGCCGGCCAGATGCGGCACCGAGGTATCAACCGAGATCAGAAGATCAAGATTTTCTAAAATTGCCGCCGTATCCTGAAAATCTTCCAGATCTTCAGCCAAATCGACAAAACGATCCCGGACCGTTGGCGGCAAAGTCGAAATAAGCTGCAGATCGCCGGTGTCCCGCTCTTTTTTCAAACCGAAAAATTTGACCCCGGCAACGGCAAAGAGTTGCGCAAAAAGTGCCAGCGGAATCGAGCGCTTGGCATCGTTGGCATGACGAGGGTTTCCGGCCCATACCACTCCCACCCGCAAACAGGATTCATGCATTAAACGAGTGTGCCATTTCTCCCTATATCGATCATCAATTTTAAGATAGGGCACTGTTGCCGGAACACTCTCAACCTCAGTCGGTAAAAGTCTGAACAAACTTAAAAACGGCACTTGAAAATCATAATCCAGACCTTCTATCGCTCTCCGGCCAACAACCTTAAACTCGGGAAAACTACGAGAAAGAAGTCCGAGCAAAACCTCCTGCACAGAAACAACTACCACGCCTTTCTGTTCCTGAAGCATAGGTATATAACGAGCAAAATGAATCGTATCGCCTAAGCCCTGCTCATCCCAGACCAGAATAGTTTTCCCTGCAAGAGCCTGTCCCTGCCATAAGCGCTCCGGGGAAAGCATGGACAAACGATTGGCCTGCCAACGAGCTTCATACAGGGCAAACCCCTCACGCCAGGCACCGGTTTTCAGCAGCAGCAAACCAAGATTCTGACGAAATTCAGCCTTTTCCGGAGACAGTTCGACCAGCTTGCGACAAAAGAAAATCGCCTCAGCGACCAGCCC
>JAFGVI010000077.1 GCA_016938065.1 Deltaproteobacteria bacterium
GACCACCACCAGGGCCAGACTCCCGTCAATACGTCCGGCATCATAACCGGGCGCCACCACGATCCCCCGGGCCGCCAGCAGATCGCTCATCGGCGGATAGGCAGCGGCATCAGAGCCGCTCACCTGCCAGCCGCGCTCCTTGAGCATACTTGCCAAAGCCGCCATCGCCGTGCCGCAAATGCCGATCAGATGAACTTTTTTCATAAAATTTCCACCTCAAAAAAATGACTGTTCAAGTTTCAGCAGCAGACCGCCGGGAACGTGGTCTACGGTTTTGATGGTAACCAGGTCAAGGGGAGATTTGCCGATCAGGGGCAGAGGTCGGGCGAGTTTTTGCACCGGCGCGAGGCTGGAGAGATCGATTTCTATATCGGTCTGCTGCTCTCGGATCGTGGTGCGGGAGACGATCTCCTGATCTCTGATTTTGTCGATTAAAAGACGATCAATGATGCTTCCCGCAAGACCGCTCGCAACTTTACCAAGAAGGTTGCCGCCAAGCGCTTTCTGTGTGACAATCGAGACCATAAGCTGCTGGCAAGCACCGGAAAGTTTAAGTTCTCCGACTTTAATCAGAAGAGTGCTGGTCAGGATGCTGCCAAGCCTGTTGATGACAAGAGTCAAGGTAATCCCCCGGGTATGACAGGTGACCATTTCAACCGTAACTCCGGGCTCGTTTCTGAGAGCATGACGCAGCCCGGCCTCAATGCAGGTCTGCGGAATCAGAAACTCCCCTTTTTTAGCGGCCACAAGAAACTCTTTTGCGATCTGCTTTTTTACTGTATCCTTGGCTTCCTGCAGAGATTTAAACAGATTCATTTTTTTGCACCTTATTTAAAAAAATGATTGCGGATCGATGTCGAGCCGCCATTGCAGAGGCGGCTGGCTGGGCAACTGCCGACGCCATTCTCGCAGAAAATTATGCAGCAGCGAACGCTGCGCTGATTTAAGCAGCAGGTTCCAGCGATAGCGGTTCTGCACCTTGACAATCGCCGAAGGTACAGGCCCCAGAAGAGCTATCGGCGGTGCCTCGACGCCACCGGCTGACGACGACGCCAGCATCTCCAGCCCGAGTTTTTTCGCCGAGTTCAGAAAATCGCGCACCCGTTCCTGATCCGGACCAACCACTCTGAGATTCGCCAGATAGGAAAAGGGCGGGAAACCGAGCTCACGCCGACTTTCCAGCTCCTGCCGGTAAAAAGCGGTGTAGTCATGCGCCGCCGCCGTAATTACGCTATAATGATCCGGCTGCAGGGTCTGAATAATCACCTCCCCCTCCGTGCTGTCGCGCCCGCGCCCGGTACGCCCGGAGACCTGGGCCAGCAGCTGAAAGGTTCTCTCCGGCGCCGTAAATTCCGGCATCTCCAGAGAGAGATCGGCAAAAATCACCCCGACGAGATCGACCAGCGGAAAGTTATGCCCTTTGGCCAGCATCTGCGTCCCCAGAAGAACTTCGGCCCGCCCCTCACGAAACGTCTCCAGAATCCGCCCCAGTTCACCTTTGCGCTGCGTCGCATCGCGATCAAGACGCAAAACCCTGACTGCAGGGAAATGGTGCGCCAGCCCCTCTTCCAGCTTCTGTATCCCGATACCCAACGGAAAAAAACGCTTCCCGCCGCACTGGGGACAGATCACCGGTACCGGCTGCTGACCGCCACAGTAGTGGCAGACCAAAAGATCAAGACTTTTATGAAAGGTCAGATGCACCGAACAGAGACGG
Source organism: Deltaproteobacteria bacterium (assembly GCA_016938065.1). Classification (GTDB taxonomy): domain Bacteria; phylum Desulfobacterota; class Anaeroferrophillalia; order Anaeroferrophillales; family Tharpellaceae; genus Tharpella. Next base: position 1,718 of record JAFGVI010000077.1, read on the forward strand.
CAATCGGGCATATGGCCGCAATTGAGACAGTAAAGGGTGCGGGAAAAACCGCGCTTGTTCAAAAACAGCATGACCTGACGGCCGCGGGCAAAGACCGCCTGCATCCGCTCCAGCAGGCGCGGACTGAAACCATCCCAGGCAAAGAGCCCTTTTTTTTCCTTACCGAGATCGACAATCTCGACCCGGGGCATCGCTTTTTCATCAAGACGCCGGGTCAGGGATAGAAGCTCGTAACGGCCTGCCAGAGCCCCGTAATAACTGCCTAAAGCCGGGGTTGCCGAACCTAAAACAACGCTGCAGCCGACCATCTGACCCCGGAGCAGAGCCAGATCCCGACCGTTATACGCAAAACCTGTCTCCTGTTTGTAGGAGGGTTCGTGCTCCTCATCGACAATAATAACACCCAGCCGAGCCAGCGGGGCAAAGACCGCCGACCTGGCGCCGACGACAATCTGCGCTTGTCCCGAGGCAATCCGACGCCACTGATCGTAGCGTTCACCCGCCGACAGAGCACTGTGCAGCACCGCCACCTGCGGCCCGAACTCATGCACCAGACGATCGACCAGATCAATCGTCAGGGCAATCTCAGGCACCAGATAGATGGCTCCGAGAGAGCGCCGGAGCACCACGGCGATCAGTTTGATATAGATTTCGGTTTTACCGCTGCCGGTTACGCCGTGCAGCAGATAGGGGAAAAACTTCCCCTCACCCAGGCCGGCATTAATCCGGCTGAAGTTTTCGGCCTGGGCCGGCGTCAGAATCACCGCCGGACGCGGTATGGACAGAGGCGCACTATCGTCCGGCGTGAGCGAACGCAGCCGGGGAACCCTGGCACCCTGCAGCCAGCCACGTTCCTGCCAGCGCCGCAGCCAGACAGACCCCCCGCTGAAAGCTGACAAAAAGCGGCGCTGACTGAAAAATCCCCCCGCATCAATAAATTCAATTAAACGCCGGCGTTTGTCTGCCTCAATACGCGAGCCGTCCAGGGCCGCAAGAATTGCCGTTTTATCGGCAATTTCATAAATCATCTCAAACTGCGCCGTAACGGTCGGGGCCAGAAGCTGATCTTCTCCGATGAGCCAGCCCTGATTGCTCCAGCTTGCCAGGCGGACTTTAAGACGGCTCAAAGGAGACGGGGTCGCCAGCCTGGCGGCGAGTGCTTCCAGAGAGAGAGAACCGGCCTCAGCCAGCACGGTGAGAACTTCGGCGAGCAGAGGGGAACGGGTCTGGGCTCCAGGCACCAGCGCCCTCTCCCCGAGACGAAAGCAGCGACTCTGCCGGTAGTGCAGACCGCTCGGCAGAAGCGCATGCAGGGCTTCCCCTAAAGGCACCTGATAGTAACCGGCGGCGCGCTGATAAAAAGCAAGCTGTTCCGGCGCGAAGAGGGGATCCTCGTCTACTACGGCGGCCAGTGCCTGCAGCGTGACGCCCTCTTTGAGCGGCGGACAAATATCGTCCCAGGCGACCAGATAACCGCTGGTCAAACGCTGACGAAAAGGGGCCAGCACCCGCTTGCCGACCGCAAGGCGAGAGCGGATTGCCGGGTCAACAACCAGATAAGTAAAAAGCGTATCCAGGGGCAGATTAAAAGCTACCTGAGCATAAACTGGCAGATTAATTACGGACATGATTATTTAAGTTTTTTCCCGGTCATCTGCAGAAAAGCATCCTCCAGGTTGACCCGGCGGAGGGAGTAGGGAGAGGCCAGCCCGGCGCCATAAGCGGCGGCCGCAGACCGACCGGCAAAATAACAACTCTCAACCCGGCCGTCTTGCATCTTATCCAGAGCCCACTTCCCCAGACTATCAATCAGAATCCGTGGTTTATCGAGAGCCACAATCCGGCCATGATCGACAAAGGCGACCCGATCGGCCAGAAATTCGGCCTCCTCGATATAGTGGGTCGTCAGAAAAACCGTCACCCCCTCCTGCTGCACCTGTTTAATCAGCGCCCAGATCTGGCGCCGGATCCCGGGATCAAGGCCGACTGTCGGTTCATCCAGAAAAAGAATGGCAGGCTCGTGGAGCAAGGCCCGAGCCATCATCAGGCGCCGTTTCATCCCCCCGGAGAGTTCCCGCACCAAGGCTGTACGCCGCTCAAAAAGATCAAAATATGCGAGCAGTTCATCAATACGCCGGCGCTTTTCCCGACCCAGCAAAAAAAGGCGGCGATGAATTTCAAGATTTTCAAAAACCGTCAGTTCCTGATCGAGATTTATGGCCTGGGGCACGAGACCGCACTGCCGTTTGGCCGCAAGCGGCTCATCCGCAACTGAAAAGCCATTAAGCCATACTTTACCGTCGGTGGCCCGGCTCAAGCCGGAGAGAATGCGGATCGTGGTCGTCTTGCCGGAGCCGTTGGGCCCCAGATAAGCAAAAATCTCACCCCGCAAGACCTCCAGAGAAACCCCGGCCAGAGCTTTTATTGATTTGAACTCCTTGACCAGGTTCTCTATTTTAATAACCGGCTCAGACATCTCTTCAGCGCTGCACCAGTTCGACAATGGTCACGGCCGCTCCGCCGGAGGCGGCCTCGGGATGATAGAAATTACTGACATAGGGCAGGGTTTTAAGGCTTTCATGCAGCCCCTGACGCAGCCGACCGGTGCCGTGACCGTGAATAATTTCTACCTTTGCCTGGCCGCTGACAATCGACTGATCGATAAAAAGCGTGAGCAGCTCAACCGCCTCCTCAACCCTTTTGCCAATCAGATTGAGTACCTGAGCCGGCCCCGTCACCCCCAAGGTACCGCGACCTAAACCGGAATCACTCTCTTCAGCAACAATATTTCTGATCCTGACCGAACCCTCTCCTCCAGATCGGGCTCCGGGCGCCGCTCCGGGCAGGTGGCGACTGATCTTATCAGGGCTCAGCGTCACCCGCAGATTGCCCTCCAGCACAACGGTAAAACGTTTGCGCGAGGCATCAATCGCCGCCACGGTCGCCATTTTCGTCTGCCCGGCCACCTGAACCCGGTCGCCGACAGCGATTTCGGCACAATTGACCGCCGCCCCGGCTGTGGGGGCTGGGGGCAGCAGCTCGTACACCTCGTCCCGGACCTCATTAAAAGCATTGCGCAAACGGCCCAGTTTAATCTCCGCCGGCGTTTCGAGAAGAGCTTTCCCGGCCGCGGCAGTGGCCGCCTCCAGTACCTGCTTGGCCATTTCCAGTTCCGCCAGACGGGCTTTAAACTTCTGGCGCGCCTCCTTGACTAAAATGGCGATCTGCTCCCGGGCCCCGGCCTGCAGTTTCTCTTTTTCGGCCGCAAGCTCAGCCGATAAGCGCAGGCCGCGTTCAATCTCAATCCGGGCCTGCTGTTTCAACTGCAGCAGCTCTTTTTCATGACCGGCAGTATGGGCCAGACGTTTTTCCAGACGCACCGCCATTCGGGTTATGCGATTTTCACCCTCATCCAGAAGCGAGCGGGCCTGTTCCAAAAGCTCTTCAGAAAAACCAAGATTGCGGGCAATCAGAAAGGCGTTACTCAGTCCCGGCACTCCGTATTGAAGATGATAGAGCGGCTTGAAGATGGCCGGATCAAAAGCGACCGCCACACTGCTGACCCCCTCCTCCTCGTAGGCATAGGACTTGACATCATTATAGTGGGTGGTCACGATAAAGGTCACCCGCCTTTTTTTCAGTTCCATCAGAACGGCCTGAGCCAGCGCCGCCCCCTCCTTGGGGTCAGTGCCAACCCCGAGTTCATCGAGCAAGACCAGCGAAGCCGCATCGGCTTTACCTAAAATAGCCTTGACCGCCAGCAGGTGCCCGGAAAAAGTGCTCAAGGAAGCCGCCAGATTCTGCTCGTCCCCGATCGCGGCCAGAACCAGAGAAAAAAGCGGCACCCGGCTTTCCGGGGACACCGGCAGCAGCAGACCGCAACGCGCCATTAAAATAATCAGACCGGCCGTTTTCAGACTCACCGTCTTTCCGCCGGTATTGGCCCCGGAAATCACCAGACCACAGCGCCCGGGTGGAAACTCAAGGTCAATCGCCACCACCCGGTCGACAGCGGCACCGGCCGCCAGCAGCGGATGGCGCGCCGCCTTGAGAGAAAAACCCGCCGTCCACGACTCCAGCAAAACCGGAGCTGAAGCCTTGATCTCCTCGGCGAACAGAGCCTTGGCCTGAAGCTGATCAAGCGCCAGAATCTGCAGCAGGGTTCTGACGATAGCGGCCGTCGCCTGACGCAGACGATCGGCGATCATGCTTAGAATATTGATCTCCTCCTGGCGCTCTTCCTGCAGCAGCAGAGCGAGATTGTTATTGAGCAAGACGCTCTCCAGCGGTTCGACGAAACAGGTCTGCCGGGTGCGGGAGTGGTCGTGAATGATGCCGGGAATGGTACCGCGAAAATTGGTTTTCAGAGGCAGGACATAGCGCTGATTACGAATGGTTACCAGGTTGTCCTGAATAAAAGGCTGCAAATCGGGATTGCTGAGAATTCCGCTGAGATGGGTGCTGATCTGCCTCCGGGCCGCAACAATCCGGCGCCGGATATCCTGCAGCTCCAGACTGGCGTTGTCACGTATCTCCTCATCTTCATTGATACAGCTCTCAATCAGACGAAACAGCGGCGCAAACGACTCAATCCCGGCAAAAACCGAGGCCACCGGCTGATAAAGGTCGGCGGCCCGGGCGGCCGCATTCTCCCGGTAAGCACACACCCCCTCAAGTGCCGCCAAAGTCCGAGCCAGAATCAGCAGCTCCCGGGGCGGCAGCCAGCTGCCCGGAAAACGCACCTCCTCTAAAAAAGGCCTGAGATCCTCGATCCCGGCCAGGGGCACTGCGCCGCAATCACGGATCAGAGCCTTAAAGGCGGCCGCCTCTTTTAAAGCCTCCCTTAAACGCGGAGCGGCTGACACGGGCGCGGGCTGCAGGGCTGTGAGGGCAGCTTTAGCCGCAGCCGTACAAGCTCGGGCCGCCACCAGCGCCAGCACCCGATCAAGTTCAAGAATCCGGAACGACGCGGCCTCAGGGTGTGCATCCTGCGAAAAATCAATTGCCATCGACCACCAACTTACACCAGAAGTCTGGCAACCATCTGATTGACGGCCTTGCCGTCAGCCCGCCCGGCAATTTTCGGCATCACCACTTTCATAACCTTGCCCATATCTTTTTTACTGGTCACCTGGGCTTCGACCAGCGCCTCTTTCACCAGCGATTCAAGTTCTTCTTCAGACAGGGCCTGGGGCAGATAAGCCTGCAGCACCTCAATCTCGCTGAGCTCCCTGTCCGCAAGTTCCTGACGCCCGCCTTTAGCAAACTGGTCGGCCGAGTCATGGCGCTGTTTGACCATGCGCGTAATCACCTGAAGAATGTCCGCCTCTTCAAGCTCGGCCATTTTCTCAATCCTGCGATTTTTTATCTCCGAGGTCAACATCCGCAACACCCCTAAACGCAGCTTCTCGTGCTTACGCATGGCATCTTTGACCGCCGCCGTAATATCATCCTGTAATCCCATCTTCTGCAACCCCACTTCCTGATCGATTTAAGTTCAACTTCCACCCCAACCCTGAAACGCCCTCCATTTATACGGAAAGCAACCTTGATGTCAAACAATGACTGCGAACAAGATGAAAATCCGCAAACCGCCTCAAGCTGGAAAAAACCTTACTCCATCCTTGACAATTAAAGCCAATCAGCTTACAAGGCCATGATAAAACATCGTCTTACAAAACCCCCGTAAA
>JAFGVI010000078.1 GCA_016938065.1 Deltaproteobacteria bacterium
GGGTCGCCTCGGTTTTGGGACTTGAGCCTGATGCCGAGTTGCGGGAAGTTGCCGAGACCGGAGGGGATGAGGTCAGCGTGCGCGGTTATGTCAGTCTGCCCATGATTCAGCGAGCCAACAGCCGGCATCTCTACTTTTTCGTTAATCGCCGGGCAATTCGGGATAAAACGCTGCTGCAGGCTCTGTTGAAAGCTTACGAAGGCACTCTGCCGCGGGGTCGCTATCCGGCGGCGGTACTTTTTTTGACGGTCGCGCCGGGCGCGGTTGATGTCAATGTCCATCCGGCGAAAGAGGAGGTGCGTTTTGCCGACGGCGGACGCATTTTCGCTCTGTTGCGGCAGGCGGTGGCCGAAACCTTGAGCGGCTATCCGGTTTCAGCTTCGAGTCGTGACTTTTTTGCTCCGGCCGGACGTTTGCCGGCAAGGGCCGAAGAAGCTTCGCTGTTTTCCGGGGAGGTTGCAGCGGAAGAATCTCTTCCCGATAATTTTCTTGCCCATGAGTCTCTGCCGCCGACCTTCTACGAAACTACGAAAACCGATGCTTTATCCGGGGAAACTTCGAGTCTCTCCCCATCATCAGCAAACCTTTTCAAGGCGTCACCCGATCGCAGTGAGCAGAAATCTCGACCTGATCCTTATCGTCCCGCCAGCCCTTATGGCAAGGGACGGGTTACGGAAACCCGCGCCGCCGATTTTTCCCGTTTTCCCGTATCACCTCCCGGAGCGACTGAACGTCTGCCGGCAATGGCGGTGGCGGGCGGGTTTTTTTCGGCGATGACGGTTGTCGGTTCTCTCTGGAATGCCTATCTTGTCCTGCAGTATCAGGACAAGTGCTATCTTCTTGATCAGCATGCCGCTCATGAACGGGTTATTTTTGAAGATCTTAAAAAAAAACGTCTCGGTCACAGTGCCGCTCAACGTCTGCTGTTACCGGTTCAGGTTGAGTGTACGCCGGCGGAAGAGGTGCAGGCGGAAGAGTGCCGGGAACTGCTTAACGCTTTAGGCTTTGAGTTTGACTCTATAGGACCGCGGACTCTGCTTCTGCAGACCGTGCCGCTGCTGGTGGACGGGCTGGCGCTTGATCTGGTTTTTTTGGAAACTCTGGCCGATATCGCCAGCGGTGGTCGGGGCCGGGAGTCTGCGGCGGTCGATGCCATGCTCGCCCGTCTGGCCTGCCGGATGGCGGTTAAAGCAAGTCAGGTTTTAACCCCGGCAGAGATGCGCCGGCTTCTTGAAAGGCTTGACAATACCCCTCTGGCGCACACCTGTCCCCATGGGCGGCCTTTCTATTTCAGTCTGGAGCGCAGCGAAATTGAAAAACGTTTCCAACGCTTTTAATCAAGAGATTAAACAATAATGGTTAGAGCTTTTTTTTTTATATCTCTGGTAGTCCTGTTTTCGGGGCTGGGCGGCTGCGGCCGGCCGCAGCTGAATCATTATCTGCTGGAAGGCGATATGGAGTCCGGGCGGGCGGCCTGGGCTCGAATGGTCAAATTGCAGAGTTTGCAGGCTCAGGCGGTTCTCTCCTGGAAGTCCACCGACTCAAGCCATGGTAAATACAGGGTGCGGCTTTTTCTGGTTCCGCCGGAACATATGAAAATACAGTGGCTTACTCCCTGGGGATCGGTCGCCGGTCAACTCCTTCTCCGGGATAGACAATTCTGGTTTTCTGATGCACAGCAGCGCTTGACCTGGCATGGGCGCAGTGCCGATCTAGGCCAGCTTCTGCAAAATCAGGGTTATCGGAACTGGGCCGCGGCCAGTCAATTTTTTACGAATTGGCCGCTGCTTTTCAGTTTGCCGGTTGAGGATGACACAACTTTTGCTGCGCACGCTTCGATCAGCTACCTGACCACGGATGCGGGTCGTTATCTCAACAAGGTTGTCAGTTTCAATAATGGCGATGAGATGCACATTCGCCTCGATGATCTGGTGCCGGTTGCGGATCAACACTTTCTGCCGCGCAACTTTGAGGTGTTGAGTCATGCCGGCCAGATATCCTTAACTCTCAAGCAGTTTCAGCTGCTGCCCGAACTCGGGCCTGAAACCTTTGTCTATAATCTGGAAAGTTTTACTCTGCGTGAATGTTTAATCCCTGAAGCGAACCAGGCGGGGGGCGAAAGTTTAAATTAAACCGTAACTTACTGGAGATAATTATGGCGGACAGTAAAAATCGTTTTGATCTTGTGATAATTGGTGGCGGACCGGCCGGCCTGACCGCGGGTCTCTATGCGGCCCGGGCCCGGTTGCAATGTGTTCTGCTTGAAAAAATGATAATGGGCGGCCAGATCGCTACAACTGACATTGTCGACAACTATCCGGGTTTTCCTGAAGGGGTAAACGGGGCTCAGATCGGGACGCTGTTTGAAGCTCAGGCGAAACGTTTTGGTCTGGAGGTGCGTCAGTTTCAGGAAGGTCTCAAGGTTGAACGTCGTGAGGATGGTTTTCTGGTAAGCTGTGCCAACCGCGATGAGCTCTTCTGCAAAAGTCTGATAGTTGCCACGGGCAGCGGCTGGACGCCGCTGGGGATTCCCGGCGAAGATAGTCTCAAAGGGGCGGGCGTCTCCTATTGTGCGACCTGCGACGGGGCTTTTTTCCGTGACCAGGAGATTGCGGTGATCGGCGGCGGCAATTCCGCGATTGAAGAGGCTATCTTTCTGACGAAATTTGCCCGCAAGGTCTATGTGATTCATCGTCGCGATCAACTGCGGGCCGAGAAGGTGGTGCAGGAAAAAGCTTTTGCCAACCCCAAAATCGAGTTTCTCTGGTCGCACATACCGCTGGCGATTGTTGGTGAAAAAGAGGTTTCCGGGGTGCAGGTTAAAGATCTTAAGACCGATCAGGAACGTTTGCTCGCGGTTTCCGGGGTCTTTATTTATGTCGGTATGAAAGCCGAGAGTGACATTGTTAAAGAGCTGGTCAAGGTTGATGCGCAGGGCTACATCGAGGCCGGCGAAGATACGGCAACCTCCTGTCCGGGGATCTTTGCCGCCGGAGATGTGCGCCAGAAACCCTTGCGTCAGGTTGCCACGGCGATTGCCGATGGCGCCACGGCGGCCATTATGGCGGAAAAATATATAGAAGGATAAACCTTTATGGATTACGCTCTGCTGCGTAAGAGAATGGTTGAAGAGCAGATTGTCGGCCGGGGCCTCAAGGATCCTCGGGTAATAGAAGTCATGCGGCGGCTTCCGCGCCATCTTTTTGTCGATTCCGGTCTCTCACATCAGGCCTATGGTGATTCAGCTTTACCCATAGGTGAAGCGCAGACTATCAGCCAACCCTATATTGTTGCCGTGATGCTGGCTTCATTAAATCTTGGCGGTTCCGAACAGGTTCTGGAAATCGGCATGGGCTCGGGATATCTGACGGCTCTGCTCTCCCAGCTTGTAAAAAGGGTCTATGCGATCGAGCGTTTACGCTCGTTGGCGATTCCGGCGCGACAGCTGCTCGACCAGCTGCAATGCAATAATGTGCTGGTCAAAATTTTCGATGGCAGCTACGGCTGGCCAGACGCCGCGCCTTTTGATGCGATCGTGGTTTCCGCCGTCGCTTCGGAAAAACCCCCAGCACCGCTGCTCGAACAACTGGTGGTTGGAGGCCGGCTGATAATTCCTCTTAACACTGAAAAAGGTCAATATCTTTATCGTATTACCCGACAGGGTGAGAACGATTTTCAGAGCGAGCCGTTGCTCGGATGTAATTTTGTCAAATTGGTGGGACGGTATGGCGGGCGATGATAAACATATTTTTTCGGTCGGCTCTCTTGAAACTTATTTAAGTGATATCCGTCATATTCCTTTGCTTGACGAAGCAGAAGAGGTCGCTCTGGCCCGACTGGTGCAGAAAGGGGACAGCAAAGCCCGGAGTAAAATGATCAGGGCCAATCTGCGTCTCGTCGTTCATCTGGTCAGGCACTATCAGAACCGGGGTCTGCCGACTGAAGATCTGATTGAGGAGGGAAACCTCGGTCTGATCCGGGCGGTTGAGCGGTTTGATCCAGAATTTAACTGCCGTTTCTCAACCTATGCGGTCTGGTGGATTCGCCAGTATATGAGCCGGGCCCTGATCAGTCAGAGCAAGATTATTCGTCTCCCGGTGCATGTGGTTGATGAATTCAACACTTATATCAAAGGCCGGCAGCAATTTATCAATGAACAGGGGCGGGAACCGACCTTTGCCGAGGTCAGTGAGTATATCGAGCATGAGTTTACCTCGTTTACTCCGGCTCTGGAGCGCCTCAATAATATCATCAGTCTGACTTCCGGCAATAATATGGAAGGCGATGGCGAAGGTGACGGTGGGGGGGTGGGCACCCTTTCGCTGGAACAGCTCCCGGACGATAGAAATGATGACCCTCTGGATATTATCGGGCATGAGCTGCGGCTGAAAATTATTCTCTGCTGGCTCGATGAACTAAGTTCCAAAGAGCGTCTTGTCATAACCCGGCGATTCGGTCTCTTAGGTGAAGATCCGCTGACCCTGGAAGAGATCGGCCAGCAGGTACATCTGACGCGGGAGCGTATCCGGCAGCTTGAAAAAGCGGCGTTGCACCGGTTGAAGAAAATTGTTGACAGCTATGGCTACAGTTTGGAAGATCTTCTTTGACTGCGGCTCTTGAGTCAGTTTTTTTGAGGGTGCTCAGGTGGTTTCCCGGAATGTCTCGCGAAATTTTGTCTTTTCCCCCAGAGAATGCCCTAAAGGGTATAAATTCCGCTGACTAAGCAATGAATGGTGAAGAAGTTTAACTTGAAGCGTTTGAAGATTGTCGGAAAGGTGGCCATGATTCTTTCTGACAGCAGGGGTAGATGTGAAGTTACTCGAAAAAATTAATGATCCAAATGATCTCAGAGCCCTCAGGATTGAGGATCTGCCGCATCTCGCAACAGAAATCCGCAAACTGATTATTGAGACTGTGGCCCATAATGGCGGCCATCTGGCCTCTTCTCTGGGAGTGGTTGAACTGACCATTGCCTTACACTATGTCTTTGCGACTCCACGGGATCTGCTGGTCTGGGATGTCGGCCACCAGGCCTACGCTCATAAGATTCTGACCGGGCGGGCGCAACGGTTTTCAACCCTGCGCCAGGCCGGCGGCATCAGTGGTTTTCCCAAAAGAGAAGAGAGCGAATATGATACCTTTAATGTCGGCCATAGCAGCACCTCTATTTCAGCCGCGTTGGGGATGGCCCTGGCGGCCGAACATTTAAAGCTGCGCCAGCGGACGGTGGCGATCATTGGCGACGGTTCAATGACCGCCGGTCTGGCTTTTGAGGCCTTAAATCATGCCGGCTGCATGGATCGGGATCTGATTGTCGTGCTTAATGACAACGAGATGTCGATCTCGCCCAATGTTGGAGCTATGTCGGCTTATCTTAACCGGATTCTGACCGGTTCGACGGTCAATCGTTTACGCCATGATGTAAAATCGGTCCTGACCCATATCCCTCGGGTTGGTGAGAGTGTTTTCAAGATGGTAAAGCGGGCTGAAGAGTCCTTTAAAGGTTTTGTCATTCCGGTCGGGACCATCTTTGAGGATCTCGGCTTTCAATATGTCGGGCCCATGCCCGGTCACGATATTGCCACTTTAATCGAGACTTTTGATAACATCAACCATCTCGAGGGCCCGATTCTTCTGCATGTGGTCACTAAAAAAGGCAAAGGCTACGGCCCGGCGGAAACGGCGCCCGCCCATTTTCACGGGGTCGGTCCTTTTGAGGTCGCCAGCGGAGGCAAGCCGGCTTCGACCGAAAAAGCTCCGCCCAGTTACACCTCAATTTTCGGGAGGACGTTGACGACTCTGGCAGCATTGGATAAACGGATCATCGGGATCACGGCGGCGATGCCCGCGGGTACCGGGATGGAGCTGATGGCGGCAAAATTTCCGGAGCGGGTTTATGATGTCGGCATTGCCGAACAGCACGGCGTAACCATGGCGGCCGGAATGGCGAGTCGGGGTTTACGGCCTTTTGTGGCGATCTATTCGACTTTCATGCAGCGGGCCTTTGATCAGGTACTCCACGATGTCGCTCTGCAGAATCTGCCGGTTACTTTATGTCTTGACCGGGCCGGGGTCGTGGGCGAGGATGGCCCTACGCATCACGGCACCTTTGATCTCTCTTATCTGCGGATGATTCCCAATATGACGATTATGGCTCCCAAGGATGAGAATGAGCTGCAGCACATGCTCTTTACGAGCCTGAAAATAGACGGGCCTGTGGCCATCCGTTATCCTCGCGGCAGCGGGCTCGGGGTCGAGATTGAGAAAGAGTTGCACGTTCTGCCCGAAGGCAGCTGGGAAGTGTTGCGCCCGGGCCAGGATGTGGTGCTGCTGGCTGTCGGCAGTTGTGTGGCCCCGGCTCTGGCGGCGGCCGAGCAGTTGGCCGCAAACGATGGCATCGATTGCCAGGTGGTCAACTGCCGCTACGTCAAGCCTTTTGACGAAGAGCTTTTACAGAGCTGTCTGAAGAACTTCAAATGGGTCTTTACCTTTGAGGAAAATGTCGTTGCCGGTGGTTTCGGCGGCGGCGTTTTAGAGTTTATGGCGGCAAAAAATCTCTGGGCGGCCAGGGTTGTTAATACAGGTTTACCCGACCGCTTCGTTCCGCATGGTACCCCGGCCCAGTTGCGGTCTGACTTGGGACTTGATGCGGCGGGAATCAGGAAAAGAGTGTTGGGGGCTTATTCTTAAGATATGTCATTTACGCATCTGGGCCTGCGGGCCGAACTGCTGCAAGCCGTTGCCGCCCGGAATTACACGATTCCAACCCCCATTCAGAATAAAACCATTCCCCTGATTTTAGCTGGTCGTGATCTTCTTGCCCGGGCTCAGACCGGGACCGGGAAGACCGATGCCTTTGCCCTGCCCCTGGTTGAAATGCTGGCGCAGAAAGAAGTCTCCGGCCGCCCCATTCGGGCTCTGGTGCTGACCCCGACCCGGGAGCTGGCCCGGCAGGTGGGAGAGAGTATTCAGGGATATGCCCGAACCCTTGCCCTGCGCTGCAGCGTGGTTTATGGCGGGGTGCGGATTGAGCCCCAGATAGAGCGTTTGCGCCGGGGTCTCGATATCCTCGTGGCGACCCCGGGGCGGCTGCTCGATCTTGCTGAACTGCGCCAATTAGACCTTGGCCGCATTGAGTTTCTGATTCTGGATGAGGCCGATAGAATGCTCGATCTTGGTTTCAGTGAGGAACTTGCCGCTGTTTTTGCTCTGCTTCCGGACCAGCGTCAGACCTTGCTCTTTTCGGCGACCTACACGCAGCCCATCTTGAATCTTGCCCGGAGCATCCTTAAACAGCCCGAATATCTTGAGATAGAACCAGATGCCCGGGCGGTAAAAGCGATTAAGCAAAAGGTTCACCTCGTGGCTTCGGCCGACAAAGGCGCTTTGCTTGTCCATCTGATCAGACAGGGAGACTGGCGTCGGGTTCTGGTCTTTGCTCGAACCCGACACGGTGCCGATAAACTCACCACCAAGCTTTCCGCCCCAGGGATCAGAGCCGCCGCACTGCACAGCAATATGAGTCAGGCGGCCCGGACGCGGACCCTGCAGGGTTTTAAAGACGGGGAGATTGACGTTCTCGTGGCTACCGATATCGCGGCCCGGGGCCTTGATATCAGTGATCTGCCCTATGTCATTAATTATGATCTGCCGGCCAATCCGGAAGATTATGTTCATCGCATCGGCCGTACCGGCCGGGCCGGGGCATCAGGGATTGCCATCTCTCTGGTCAGCGAGCATGACAAAGCAACCCTTAAAGAGATTGAAAAAGCTCTGCAACGGAAAATTCCCGAGGCCAAAGTAGCGGGTTATGCAGAAGAGAGCGCCGTGCCCGACTATGTGCTCTACCGACCCGGTAACGACGCCAGCGAAAAAAACCTCGACCCCGATCTCAAAGCCCTGCTCGCCAAAAGGGCGGCCAAAAAACTCCTGCCGCCGGCGGGCGCCAAAACTAAAACTGCGGCTGCCGGGAAAAGATCGTCCTCAAAAAGCAAATCCAGGTCGACGGCAAAATCAGCTTCACGCCCCTCCCAATCTACCAATTCCAGAAGAGACCGCGGTCGCAGATAGTTTCTGCAGAATTACTGCTGCAGAAGTTTCAGCAGTTCGCTTGCATCAAGTTTGCCGGAAAGGTCGCTGCCGGCGAGAAGATTATCGGCGAGATTGCGCTTGCGCTGGTGGAGCTCGACGATCTGTTCTTCGATTGAATCCTTGACGATGAGGCGGTAGACGGTAACCGGACGCTCCTGACCGATGCGGTGGGCTCGATCTGAAGCCTGATCTTCAACCGCCGGATTCCACCAGGGGTCCATATGGATAACATAGTCAGCCGCAGTCAGATTGAGACCGCTGCCGCCGGCTTTAAGACTGATAAGAAACAGATCGCCAATCCCGTTCTGAAAATCATTGATCCGCTTTTGGCGTTGGCGCAGCGGGGTTGAGCCGTCGAGATATTGATAGGAAATCTTTTCCTGGTCAAGGTATTTACGCATCAGGCCCAAGTGGTCGACAAACTGACTGAAAACCAGGGCTTTATGGCGGTTTTCCAGGAGTTCACTGACAGTGTCAGCAAAAACTTTCAGTTTTGAACTGCTGATCGAAGTTCCCGGAAGCAGAAGCTGGGGATTGCAGCAGAGCCTTCTCAGTTTCATGATTTCGACAAGAATGCGCAGATGGGCCGGTTTGTCGCTCTCTTCCTTCTGCAGACTCTCGAGGGAATTAAGGCGCTGGGCTTCGTAGAGGGAGGCTTCCTCTGGACTCATTTCGACCTTGAGGGTGATTTCGGTTTTGGCCGGCAGCTCCTGCAGAACATCGCTTTTTAAACGGCGCAGAATAAAGGGCTGAATCAGTTTTTTGAGAGCCCGGTTGGCTTCCATATTCCGATCCCGTTCGATGGGCTGGGCAAATTTCTCCTGAAACTTTTTATAACTGCCTAAGAGACCGGGGTTGAGGAACGTAAAAAGGTTCCACAGTTCACCGAGATGATTTTCGACCGGGGTGCCGGTGGTGACCAGTCGGAATTTGGCCTGTAGCTGCATTGCCGTCTGCGAACGTTTGGTCTGCATATTTTTGATGGCCTGGGCTTCATCCAGCACGACCGTCTGCCACTCAACTTGAACCAGCTTTTCAGCTTCCAGCAGCATAAGACCGTAACTGCAGATAATCAGGTCAAAAGGACCGGCTTCATCAAGCATCTTCTGCCGATCGCCGGGACCGAAAAAGAGAGGCTTTAAGGTCGGGGCAAAACGTTGGGCTTCGTCATTCCAGTTATTGATGACCGAAAGGGGGGCTACCACCAAGGTCGGCCCCTGTGCGGCCCGGGTCAGGATGACGGCTAGAGCCTGAATGGTTTTACCGAGCCCCATATCATCGGCCAGACAGGCACCCACCTGCCAGTGGGAGAGCTGGGCCAGCCATTTAAAACCGTTCATCTGATAATCACGGAGTTGGGCCTGTAAGGTTGAAGGTGGTTCCGGACTGGCGATCTGGCTTAAACGATTCTGATGCTCCTGCCAGGCTTTATCGCCGGAAAAATTGGCGATACCATCGGTCAGATCACTCATGGCGAGGCTGGCCAGAGGGTTGAAGCGCAGATCATGGCCCGCTTTTTCCGTATAGGCGGCGAGTTCCTTGAGGCGTTTTTTCAGACTGCTGGTCAGGGCGATAAAGGTTGTCTCATCGAGCGGCAGGAAGCGGCCGCGGGCATTTTCCATAGCCGCCATCAGTTGCTGCAGGTTCAGAGTCAGATCCTCATCAATTTTCAGATTGCCGCAGGCTTTAAACCAGTCGTGGTCGCGTTTGATTTTAAGGGTCAGATTGGCGAAAGAGAGTTCTCTGCGGACTTTTAATTTTTCGCCCTGAGGCCACTCTAAAACAGCTTCATCAGGGTTTAAGTTTTTGAGTTCAAAAAGGAGTTCAAGGGCGTCCTGCGGGTCTTCCGCCAACCACTCGCCGTCATAGCCGTCAATTTTTTGCAGGGTTGGACATTTTTCTATGATCGCCGAGACCCGCCTGGCCTCGTCTTTGAGGTCCCGCTGCGCCTGCATTTTTTTCCCGTCAATCTCGGCCAGTACGCTGCGGCCGCCGCTCCCGGGTTTCAAGCTGCTGCCTTTGTCGATGAAGGGTTTCACCAGAAACTGTAAATGGATGCCGTCCTGGTAGGGGATAAGATGGATATGCGGACGGGGGTCAGCGGTAATCAAGACGGCTTCACCGGCAGCGCTGATCAGATCCGACTGGATGCTGACTATGCCGGAGAGCGAAACTGCGGTTTCTCGGGCCAGTTTCTCGGCTTCGCCCGGCAAGATAATCCTCGCACCGATGACATTGGAAATACGGGAGTACTCCGGGGTTATTTCGATAATGCGAAAGCGGGTCGGCGTCTCCTCCTGAACGATGATATCTTCGTTGATATCTTGCAGAAAGGGTTCGAGGCTTAATGCTATCTTGCCGTTTTTTTTCTTTTCTATCTTGAGGTCGGCTTTGCCGGCTACAAGTTCTATCTGCACCCTGGGGTTGTTTTCAAGAAAAATCAGGGGGTGGCCGATCAGTTTCGGCAGAGCCCTGGCGTAATCAAAATCATACTCCGGATTACCCCGATAGTAACCGTAGCGCTCCTCCTTGATGCAGCTCAGCACCGCCCGGTCCTGCGAGCTCAAACACTGCATCTTGCCGGATTCCCGAAAAAGCGTCTTTAAAGCAGCCGGTCGACCATTGCTCCAGTTGCCTGATTTTGTCATTTTCTGGACTCGGGGTTTGATTTCGCAGCGGTGGAGGTCGGGATAGTAACTGAAATGCCAGATCAGGCGCTCTTCGGCATCAGCCTTTTTGGCTTCGTTGCCTGTCGCCGTCCGGCTCCGGCCGATGGTGCTTAAGGTGTTTAAGATCTTTTCCCATTTGGGCTGTGCCGTAATGAGATCGACAATAGAAACACTTTTATAGCGCTGATGCAGTTCTTCACCCTTTTGCAGGTTCTCTTCCGGGTTGTGGCCCAGACTGCTTAACAGGGTTGAGGCTTCAGCCGCAATCCAGAAATAATTATTAGTCAGAGCTGTTTGCCGGATTTTGACGAGTTCGGGAATTGCATCCTTGCGGCCTTTGACCCCATTCCAGTTGATAACGATATAGTAGAGCAATTTTTCCTGCTCAGTATAATAGTCAAGATGTCCGGTGGTCACTTTGTTCATGGTGTCGGGAGAAAGACCGAGACGTTCCCGGAAAAGAAGCTGCAGAGAATTGATGAGCGATTCCAGGCGATGTCCTTCTTTGTTGGCGGTTTTGATATATTCCAGACCCTCCTCCAGAAACCGGACCTCATCACTTTTTAAAAGGGTCATGAGAAAGAAGACCGCATCATAACCATGCGGTAGGATTTTTTTTCGCAGACCGGTCTTTTTGCGAAAAAAATTAAGCCCATTATGGTAGTGTTCCAGGGCTTTTTCCTGATCTCCACGAAGAAAGGCGATACGGCCTGTATAGTATCCGAGATTTTCGTAATAGGTATGGTCGTCGGTAACGGTTTTAAGCGCGGCAAGGGCTTTATCAAAATATCCGTGATTGATCAAAGAATGCGCATAAAGCATGGTGTCCGAGACGGTCGTAAGCTCATTCTTCTCAATATAATCGATAATGTGCTGGCTCGGTTCCAGGTTGTATTCAAGCTCGGCCAGCATATAAAAGAGGAAAAAGGCTCTCTGATGATTGTCGATAAAGGCCAGCAGTTCCGGCGCAAACGGTTGATTGAAAATGAACTGGAAAGGATTTTCGTAAATAATTTTCTGGCCAAATGAGTGGTAGATAAAGTTGAACTGCTCGCTGATCTGGGGGAGCGGCTGGTTGGTTAAAATCAGAAGCTGCAAGTCACGCAGGGCCAGCAGGAAGTTGTCGTGGTCGAAACAGTTTTTGTAATTTTTTTCGTTGGGCATCAGCATCTGCAGAACTTTTCCGATAGCAGGCACAAGCTTGCTTTGTAAAAGCTCCACGAGGATGGCGATTCTGAGCTCCCGGGGGCAGCTGAATTGCCCGTCTGATTTTTTGATCAGGCCTTTTTTTTCAAGTTTTATGAGTGTCTGCTGGGTGTGTTTGGATGCAATCGGATCTCCGCCCGCAGGCTGGGTCAGAAGTTCCCGTACTATGTAGATAATTTTGACCTGGCTCAGGGGAACAATATTCAAGGTCAGCAGACTGAGGATAATCTTATCCGAATTATTACATTTTTCGTAGAGAGCCAGAAGCTTATTGCTGTCTGGAGTGGCGCTTGTGGGCGTAGTCATAAGTCGTTTAATCTATTAGTGCAGTTAATTGGTTGCAGCCGCTTGGGCAAAAATTACCCTCAGCGCTTCGGGTTGGTGAAGGTTGCGGATGGTTTTAATAAAATTATCATAGTCGGGGCTTGCCCCGCTGATTACTCCCCGGAAGAATTCAAGTTTACGGGTAAAGGTCAGGCTTTTTTGCTCTTTATCAAGCTTTTCCGAGATCTGCCATTGACATTGCGGCAGGCTTCCGCCGGTGGCCTGGGGTATTTCCCGGATGTGAAAATTGTCGGGAAATCTAATTGTGGTCCGGTCAATGATGACCAGATTGTCATTGATGGCTAAAGGCTGCTGTCGGTTCCGGCGCAGGGTGTTATAGGGCAGGGGCAGATCCGGAGCTTTGAGCGGCATCAGGTTTTGCGCTCGTTTGCCGGGTATCCCGGCGAGCAGGTGCTCGATTTTGAAGTCGCAGCTGAATGCCAGCTCCTCAAGATCATCTTTAAGATTCTTGATGGTCAGCGGACTTGCAGCAAAGGCTTGCGGGTTGATCTGATAAAGCAGCTGCGCGAAGGCGATCTCTTTCTCCGGAGGGGAGAGGTCGCGCCACCGGGCCCGCCACGGCGTGGCGGCGGCCCCTTTGAGCGTCAGTTGCAGATGGCCCGGGCGGTCTGGTTCCGGCCCGGCATTCAGTGTAAGTTCGGTGATGATTTCAGCGGCTTCTCGATCCTTGATCTGCACCAGCTTGCCCGACGTAAGATCAAGGGCCAGACTGCCGGCAAAACCGGTGATGCCGGGCGCTGGTTTGTCGTTGGCAAAGAGGAAAAATTCCCCGTTGCATTCGACTACAGCCGTATCCCACCAGCCGGGATAGGGCAGATCGGCATATTGGTTAAGAAAACGGTTGTGACGGTTGAGCAGAAGAATGTGAGGGGTCTGCTTCTGCCGGCGCAGTTCCGTCGCAAAAAGCAGGGCCAGGTCGCAACTCGTACCATAGCCCAGTTTTCTGCTGAGAGCAGGCTTTTGTATGGAAAAATCAGTCTCCTGCAGGGAGATGGCATAGGTTGTCAAATCGCGCATCCGGCGAAAGAGCTGATGGCTGAGCGGGTTCTTGTCTGCGTTTGAGCGTTTTTCAGGCTGCAAGCGGAACCGTGGGTTTTTGTTGTCGATCGGATCGCTGCTTGCTTTTTCAAAAAAAGATTTAAAAAAATCAGCTACCTGACGCCAACTGTTAAAGCTGCTGACGAGCAGGCAAAAGCCCTGATCGGCTAAAACCGGGGTCCACCTCTCCGCGGTTAGAGCCGGAATGTGACTCCCTTTCCAGGAGCGTCGCAGGCGATGCTCTTCAAGCTTTTCCTCGCTATATTCAAGCTTCAAATGGTCCGGCATTTTTACTTGCAGAAGCATAGTTGCGGGGGCATCGATGATGACCTCCTTGGCGATAATCGGGTCGTTGAAGCGAAAATATTCTTCGCACCAGAAGCCGATTTTTCCCGTCAGAGCAAGTTCAATCTCAATCTCGCTGCCGGGCGCAACCGCCGGCAGACTGACGACCAGCTGGCGGCATTTTGAATAGATTGACGCCTCACTGTTCCAGGGGGCCGCAATATCGTGAATCTCGGCGGCGCTTACTTTTAAGATCTGTTTTTCCGCAGTGGTCGTTTCTGCCTTGAGCAGTTTGACGCTCTCGCGATCCTGGTTGTAGGTGAATTTAAAATCGGCGTACTCTTTTTTGCCTTTATAGGTCAGAATGCGGCGTTTGACATAGAGGTGCAGAGTGTAGGAGCCGTCCGCTGCGAGGGTGTAGTGTTTGCTGATTTTAAGGTTGAGGGCATCGGCATCAAGCGTCAACGCTGCTGTCGGATCATCACCTGCCGGGGCCGGCTGCGCGAAGGTAAATCGGGCCGAGCCGAAAAACAAGGTCAAGAACAGCAGAACCGCTAAAATAGAAATTTTACTTGCATTATCTTTTCTCTGGATCATTTTTCTGGTCCCTCAAATGCTATCGGGGTGAGGGCTCTCTGCTGTTTACGGTTCTGCAGGGCGGTCAACCGCTGGTAGGATTGGGGTTCAATCTCGGTTTTTTTCAGGGCAAAGCAGCGCTCGATAAACAGTTTATCCGGTTCTTCCCGGGTAAATTTGAGACTCTCGGAAAAGATCTCATTATCGACAGCTGTGTTTTCCGGCAGCCACAGATTTGCGGGTGGTTGCTGAAAACTTAAATGCTCTCTCAGGATAGTGGTGTAGGTGTAGCCCAGTTTGAGCGGGTAGTGGCGCTTGACCATGTCGGCTTTTTTCAGAATCCAGCGGTCGAGTAAGCCCGGGTTTTCCATGAAGGCCAGGGGCTGCCAGCGGTTGACTGCCGGTTTTGGAGATGAAGCGGTCGGCGGCAGCGAAAACTTGCCGGCAAAGGTAACGTTGCGGCTGCGATCCGCCGGATCGGAGCCGGTCAGATCATAAAGTTCGAGGCCGGGATATTGACTCAAAAAGAGGCGTTCAAGAAAATTTTTCTGCTCCTTGCGGCTCTGATTCATCATGATCGCACGCATCATGGTATCGTTGAAACCGAGGCAGCTTATCGTCATGGTGCCGCTGAGAGCGCCCGTCGCGGAAAGTTCATCATCAATTTCGATGATAAAACTGTTCTCTTCCGGAGGTACCGGCGGGGTCAGGGCGAGGCTGCCGTTTTGCGCGTCGGCAATCAGATAGGAGCACTCACGTTCGTAATCGGGCAGAAACTGACGGCTGGTTTCCGAGGTCGGATCAAGAAACTGCAGGGGCTTACCCGCGGCATCAAGCACCGCGACAATGGCATGGTTGAAATAGGGCAGGGGGATCTCCTGATCGAGCTTGTCACCGACACTGATCAATACCGGCGCCGCTCGGAAACCGGCTAAACGCAGCATGCTGACTAAAAGGGCGGCCTTGTCGCGACAGACTCCGTGACGCCGGGCAAAGGTGAGATTGACATCGTGCGGTTCAAAACCGGGCCGCTCACTCTCGCCGCTGACCCCGAGATAACGGATCTGGCGGGCGACATAATAGAAGAGAACGGCCATTTTTTCATTATTGTCTTGGCCGGCAGTAAGTTCGGCGACCTTTTTCCGAAGCTCCGCTCCCGGGCTCAGTTTTTTGGCTGCCAGAGTGTCGTACCAGGCGGCAATCGCCGGCCAGTTAGGCAGGGTTGAGTAGAGCAGGCGCATCGCCACCCGGCGAAATGAAGGCATTTCCGGTTCGGGTACGATCGGCGGAACCTCGCGGAAAGTCCACGAGCGGATAGTTCGGGGCCGCTCGCCTGGCAGGGAACTTTCACGGAAAGTAACAGAGTTTTTCACTTCATCCTTGATCAGCCATTTGAGGGCTGTTGCCGCCGGGGTTGTGACCGTAAAAATGTAGGAGCGAACCGGAATATCGTATTGACCAAGGATCGAGCCGTAGATCTGGCCGGCGATGATCGGTTTGAACTGCCGGCGATTCAGATGGTAATAGATAGTGTCGCCGATTTCGAGGCCGGGCAGAAAAACCTTGACCACTTTCTGCAGCGGATTATAGATGTTACTGCGACTGTCATCGGCGGCCGCCTCTTCCCGGCTGTGCGCGGCAATATCAACCGGTCGGCGCCGGCCCTCCCGCAGGATCTCACAACCTTCAAGCTCAAGCCGACCATAGGCCTTGTTCACCTGAAAACTCAGAACCTCGTGATTACGTTTGCCTTCTTCGTCAAGTATGGTAATGTAGACTTCATCCTGGCTGACCATCGAACCATCATCCTGATACTCAAGATGTTCGATCTCCGAGGCGAGCACGGCATGGGCGTAAGGGTAGGTTTTACGACTGATCTGCCTGAGAAAAAGCGGCGCTTCAGCCTGCGGCAGGTTCTCCTGATACGTCCGGGGCTTCGGGTTTGATAAATTTTCCGGGCCATCTCCGGCCCAAGCGCCAAGCGGGATGATCAGGAGGATAAAGGTGAAGAGTAACGAAAATAACAATATGGAAAAGCCGCTGATCTTAAACGACATATTAACTGCGGACGGGAACCCGTTCGCGGCTTCTTTATAAAACTGAATTTTTTTTGCCATGATTTTTATGGTGGGGATAGAGGTTTGGTTGGCCATGATTTTAAGCTTTGTGGTTGATAAGTCTGTTCTCCATAATCTTTTTTTAAGCCTAAGATCAATGAAAATCGTAAAATAAGTTTCGATCCTTAACAATCTACATTGAGGAAGATTATGTCTGATGCAAATCATCTCTACATTTTGTGGACCAATGCCGATCCGCTAACGGCCGAGAAGATGGTCTTTATGTACGGCGTTAATGCCCGTTTGCGGAATTGGTGGGAAGAGGTTACGATTATTATCTGGGGGGCTCCGGCCAGGCTGATTGCGGAAAACCATGAGGTGCAGAAAAAGGTTGCTGACGCCCTTGCCGCCGGGGTTAAGCTTTCGGCCTGTAAGGCTTGCGCCGACCAGCTGGGGGCGACTGCCAAGCTGGTCGAGCTGGGCATTGAAGTCAAGTTCTGGGGCGAGCCTTTGACCCGGCTGCTGAAAAGTGACGCCAAAATTCTGACGGTGTGAGTTCTGGAAACAGGTTGCCCGGCTTCTTCGCCGGCAACCTGATTTGCAGGTGATAATAATACTGATAATTTTGTGGTTAAGTCGGCTTACACCCTTTTATTATTGCGTTTTCGGACTTTTCAAGAAACTTGTCAACAGTTTGTTCACAGTCGGTGTGAATAAGCCGGAAAACCGCTTACATTCTTTATAGATAGCTTGCTCTGCTTGATAACCTATTGATATTGCAGCTTATTAATTTTATGACAAGGGCTTGATTTTTTAGTTGACCTTAGTGTTTCTTAATAATAACGGCCAATTAGGAGGCGGCCGCGGCAGGTTATCAACAGCTTTTAAGTTTTTTTCCGGAGTTTTTTTTCGAGGTTGGAAAAATTTTTTAAAGGTCAGGTTTTCTCAGGGCGTTGACCCTGGCCAGAAGGGGAGGGTGACTGTAGTGAAGCAATACATAAAGAGGATGGGGAGTCAGATTGGCAAGATTGTCATGGCCTAACTTTTTCAAGGCTTTGATCAGGGTTTCCGGCGCGTCGATACTCTGGGCGGCAAAGCTGTCGGCCTGAAATTCGTGGCGCCGGGAGATGGCCAGGAAAAGCGGGTTTAAAAGCATCTCGACCGGGGTAAAGAGCAGGCTGAAGAAAATGAGACCGGCGGCAGTTGAAGCGTGCTCCATGAAAAAGGCCTGATAGAGACCGGGCTGTCTGATGAACCAGCCCATCAAAAAAAATATGATCGCCTGATGGATAATGGCAATGGTGGTCATTTTAAGGATATGTCTTTTTTTGTAGTGGCCGATCTCATGGGCCAGGACCGCGATCAGTTCGGCGCTGGAATGCTGTTTAATCAGGGTGTCGTAAAGCGCTACCCGGCGCTGACGTCCGCAACCGGTAAAAAAGGCGTTGCCTTTGCCGGAACGTTTGGAACCGTCAACCACAAAGACTTGATCCAGTGGAAAATTAACTTTCTCCCCGTATTTAACGAGGGCCTCTTTGAGTTCACCTTCCGGCAGCGGCGTGAATTTATTAAACAGCGGCATGATCCAGATCGGCGCGATCAGCTGAATTATAAGGGTAAAGGCGGCGGCCGCCAGCCAGGCATAGAACCAGGCCCATGCCCCGTTGCTCTGAAAGAACCAGATGATGCCGGCGAGCAAAGGGGTGCCGAGAAGCAGGGCGAGAAAGAGTCCTTTGACGCGATCGATGACAAAAGTCTGCCAGTCGGTCCGGTTAAACCCGAAACGCTCTTCGATAACAAAGGTGCTGTAAATGGAGAAGGGCAGGCCTAAAAGGGCGTTGCCCAGCAGGAGCAGAGCGATAAAGAGGAGTCCGGCAAGGAGCTCGTTGCCGGTTTGAGCGCGACACCATTGGTCAAGAAAGTTAAAGCCGCTGGCAAACCAGAAACCTAAGGTTACCAGCAGAGAGATTGTACCGCTGCATTGGCCCAGAATTGTATTGGCCTTGAGATAGTCCCGGTTTTTACTGTCGCTGGTCTCATCAACCAGATCCGAGAATTCAGCCGGTGGGATTGTTTTCTGATTCTTCAAGTTGAGAAAATCGGCAGTCAGGCCGATAAAATAGTCGGCCATAAGGGCAGCCAGAATGAATACGGCATATCTATTCATTTTAACAACTCCACTATCGAATAACTTCAGGCAAGGCATTGTTCTTCGCGAATGAACCGCTCTCGATGAGCGTTTTTACGATGTTAATGAGCTGATGTCAATTAAATAGGGGACGAAGGCGGAGATAACCGGAATAATGAACAGAGATGAAGAGGTAGTTTTTGCGGTCAGCGGCCTGAGTAAGGTCTATGATATGGGTGAGATTCGTGTTACTGCTCTCGCCGACGTTGATCTGACCTTGAGAAACGGTGAAATGGTGGTGCTGCTCGGTCCTTCCGGCAGTGGCAAATCGACCCTGCTCAATATTCTCGGGGGGCTCGATACTCCAAGCAGCGGTTCCTTCTCTTATCGGGGACGCGATCTTACCGCGGCTACGGATCGGGAGCTGACCGATTTTCGCCGCTTTCATGTCGGTTTTGTTTTCCAGTTCTATAATTTAATTTCGAGTCTGACAGCCCGGGAGAATGTCGCCGCCGTTACCGAAATCGCCAAAGAGCCGATGACTCCGGAAGCGGCTCTGGCCCTGGTTGGCCTTGAAGAACGTCTTAATCATTTTCCGGCCCAGCTCTCCGGCGGCGAGCAGCAGCGCGTGGCCATCGCCCGGGCTATCGCCAAAAATCCGGCGGTACTGCTCTGTGACGAGCCCACCGGAGCCCTCGATTCAAAGACCGGCAGCGTTGTTCTCGCCGCGCTCGAAAAAATTAATCGCGAGCTCGGCACAACCACCATTCTGATCACCCACAATGCTGTGATCGCGGCTCTGGCCGATCGGGTTATCCGCCTGGCTGACGGCCGCGTAGTCGGGATTGAACGGCCGCAACGGCGTCTGGCGGCGCAGGATCTGCAATGGTAGCAAAACTCGAAAGTCTGTTATGAGAGCTCTGAATCGCAAACTGCTGCGCGATTTCTGGAAGATGCGGGGTCAGGTTCTGGCTGTCGCTCTGGTCATCGCGGCCGGGGTGGCGATCTATGTCATGTCGCTCTCAACCCTTGATTCTCTGACATTGACCCGTCAGACCTACTATCGCGATTATCGTTTTGCCGATATTTTTGCTTCTCTGAAACGTGCGCCATTGTCCCTGCAGGAGCGTCTGCGAACCATCGATGGGGTGGAACAGCTCCTGACCCGGGTGGTTGCCGCCGCCAATCTTAAGGTGGAAGGTTTTGCCGAACCGATCAGCGGCCATCTCATCTCCTGCCCGTTACCGGGTGCTGCCGGCCTTGACGATTTATACCTGCGGCGGGGTCGCCTGGTTGATCCGCAACGTGACGATGAGGTTGTGATTTGCGAGACATTTGCCCAAGCCCACAACTTTAAACTTGGCGACAAAGTGGCCGCCACCATCAATGGCCGTTATAAAACCCTGCGCATTGTCGGGGTTGCCCTGTCGCCGGAGTTTGTCTATCAGCTGCAGCCCGGCTCTCTTTTTCCCGATTTCAAACGTTACGGGATTTTATGGATGGGGCACAAGGCTCTGGCCACCGCCTACAATATGGACGGCGCTTTCAACGATCTCCTGCTAAAATTCAGTGCTGTCCGGTTAGAAACTTGCACGAAAAAAAAATGCTAACCGACGCAAATAATTTTATTTTTCTCTTGACAT
The DNA here is from genome assembly GCA_016938065.1 of Deltaproteobacteria bacterium. Taxonomy (GTDB): domain Bacteria; phylum Desulfobacterota; class Anaeroferrophillalia; order Anaeroferrophillales; family Tharpellaceae; genus Tharpella. The sequence continues at coordinate 20,039 of JAFGVI010000078.1, forward strand.
TCAAGCAATAA
>JAFGVI010000079.1 GCA_016938065.1 Deltaproteobacteria bacterium
GCTCAAAAAAAGCTTAGAGCCACGATTTAATAAATCGGAGGTACAGGAAATCTACGTTTTCCTCTTGACTTTACTTATCATAGATGCACCCCGGAGAGATCGCATGAGCAAATGGCTTTGTTCCATTGAAAAGATAATCAGCTTTACCTGCGATTGCGGCGATGAGACCGGAACGCTCTTCATTAGCCGTAAGCAAGCGGTAATACGACGGTTTTTTTAGTTGCTCGTAGTACACGCCGTATTCTTTCCGGTTTGCTGCAATTTGTTTTTTTTGAAAATCCAGGAGTGCTTTCATGTTGGTTTTTCTAAAGTGAGGAAAGGCAGAAATATTTAACCAGTTCAGCAAAACTGGGCCAGGTCTGGGTGGCGGAAAATTTGTCGGGGTGGCCGATGCCGTAACTGACAAAGCCGCTTTTTATTCCGGCGTTGTGGGCGGTCTCCAGGTCGGTGTGATGGTCGCCGATCATCCAGCTTTCTGATGCGGAGATGCCGCTCTGCTGCAGGAGTCTGTAAATTCCGTCCGGCGCCGGTTTCAGGTTTTTGAGATCGCCGCCGCCGATAATTTGGTAAAAAAAGTCTGCCGCTTCGAGTTCCCTGATTATCTGTCTCGATAAAGTACCGGGTTTGTTGCTCAGGATCGCCAAGGTATGGCCGCAGGCAAGCAGCTTTTTCAGGCCGGTTTCAACGTCGGCATAGAAGCGGGTCTGGTCGAGAAGATGCTCGGCGTAGTATCCGAGGGTCCGGGTCAGAGCGGACTCAAGGTCGATCTTTATCCCCCGTAGCGATCTTTCAACCAGCTTGTGGGCACCATCCCCGATATAGCTGCTTATCGTTTTTGCGCTCAGCGGAGCCAGACCGTAATCAGCCCGCATCAGATTAACCGCGGTAGCAAGGTCTGAGCGACTGTCGATCAAGGTGCCGTCAAGGTCAAAAATCAGAAGCTGTTTGTTCATATCTCAAAAGGCGGTTAACTTTTTAATGGCTTCGTCAAGGCCCTCCAGGGAGAGGTGGAACATGGGGAAAACCTGACCTATGGCGGCGATGGTGGGGTGGCGCCAGTAGCGCTCCGGCATCGGGTTGAGCCAGACGGTGCGGCGGAAATGGCTGGCGATCCGTTCAAACCAGACGATGCCGGCGGTTTCGTTGCGGTCGTAGTAGTCGATGATGCCGTTTTCCATGAAGAGTTCATAGGGGGCCATGCTGGCATCGCCGACGAGGATGACTTTATGGTCGGGGTTGAGTTCTTTGAGGACCTGTGCTGTTGGAATGCGTTCGCGTCCGTCGATTTCGGGGCGAAGATAGTCGTAAATCGAGTTATGGAAATAGTAGTGGTTGAACTGGGCGAAATGGTTGACCGAATTAGCCGCGGAGAAAAGCCGGTCCACGAGTTTGGCATAAGGGTACATTGAGCCCCCGGCATCCATGAGGAGGAGGACCTTGACGTCGTTTTTATGTTCCGGGGTAAAGATCAGTTCGATTTCACCGGCATTTTTGCAGGCCTTGTCCACGGTTTCATCGATGTCGAGTTCGAGACGGGAACCGGTGCGGCGCAGGTGGCGCAATTTTTTCAGAGCAACCTTGATCTGGCGCACATCGAGGGTGACATCGCGGCGGTAGCCCTTGAAACGTCTTTCGGCTGCGATCTTTACGGCCATGCCGCCGCCCTCTTCGCCGCCGACTCTAAGACCGCCGGGATGATGACCGCCATGCCCGAAAGGGGAGGTGCCGCCGGTGCCGATCCAGCGGTTGCCGCCGTTATGCTTCTCCTTCTGCTCCTTGAGGCGCTCCTCAAACATCTTCCTGACGGTTTCCCAGTCATATTGGGGCAGGTCTTTCAGCGCATCGGCCCCGATCTCCCTTCTCAAGCTCTCCTGCCCCAGCCACTGCCAGAGTTCCGCAAAAATTTCCGGCGGGACTTCGAGGCCGGTAAAAAACTCGCGGAAAGCCAGGTCGAAATGGTCGAAAAGGGCCTCGGTTTTGACCAGCAGCGAACGGCTCAGATGGTAGAACGAGACCAGACTGTTGCCGGCGAAACCGCGGCTTAAAGCTTCCATCAACGCCAGCCATTCGGTCGGCGTGACCATGATCCTGTGGGCCCGTAGGCAATAGAAAAAACTGGTAAACATCTATCTGCGAAAGGGGGTCATGGCACTGCGTTTCTGAAAAGCCTGGCGCTGTCTGGCGGCAATTTCATAATCGTTTTCATTTTTCAGAAGAGCCCCGAGAAAGGGCAGATTCTTCTGCAGGTCGACTTTGCCGTTGTGGCCGGCGGCGAGCAGGGCTTTGAGCCAGTCGATAAGTTCGCTGGTTGAGGGTTTCTTGCGTAAACCCTCGGTCTCACGCAGCTGATAGAAGGCGGTCATGGCCTCTTGAATCATCTGTTCGGCAAGATCGGGAAAGTGGACGCGGACGATTTTCTCCATCAGCTCCGGGTTGGGAAATTCGATGTAGTGAAAGACGCAGCGGCGCAGAAAGGCATCGGGCAGCTCTTTTTCCGAATTACTGGTGATAATGATCGCCGGGCGCTGGCGGGCGGCAATCGTTTTTTTGGTTTCCGGAATGTAAAATTTCATCTCGTCAAGTTCGGCCAGGAGATCGTTGGGGAACTCGATATCGGCCTTGTCGATTTCGTCAATGAGAACGACAACCTGGGTCTCGCGGGCAAAAGCTTCACCGAGTTTGCCGAGTTTGATGTAGTTTTCGATATTGGAGACATCATTGCCCCCGAAACGCGAATCGTTAAGCCGCTGGACGGTATCGTAAATATAGAGGCCATCCTGGGCCTTGGTCGTCGATTTGATGTTCCAGGTCAGCAGCTCCTGGCCGAGGCCGGCGGCGACGCTGCGGGCCAGCAGGGTTTTGCCGGTGCCGGGTTCGCCTTTGATGAGCAGGGGGCGCCCCAGGGCGATGGAAACATTGACATCATTCTGCAGGTCTTCCGAAACAATATAATCACTGGTGCCGGTATAACGGGTAAAATCTTTCATAAGCTTCTCTTTTATAAGGTTTAAGTGGTTTTTTTTAAACAGTGCGCCTTTTAGCAGTTTGCGGGGTTGCTGTCACTGGAAAAAGTTATTACTCATGGTTCGGTCATGGTTTATTAAGTTTTTGTTAATGTTTTTATTTGCTAAATCCGGGCGCTGATGTTAGAGAACTACGCTTGTAACTGATGGTAAGTAGCTGATTATTGTCGCTATAAATAAAACAATATCGGGTTTCAGGGAGAGTGAGAGATGACCAGGCATCAGGCGAATGTGCAGGAGCAGTTTTTGAATCGCTTGCGGCGCGAACGGCGCCGCGTCAGTGTGGAGCTGGTCAGCGGCACCGCCCGGGAGGGGAGGATCAGCAGTTTCGACAATCATTGTCTGATCTTAAATGATGAATTTACCAGCCATTTGATCTATAAACACGCCATCGCCCTGCTTTCACCGACCGATCAGGACGGGCCGGCGATGCGGGATTTCGGGGAAGAGAAAGAGGTTCAGTAATCATTAAAGAGGGTCGGTAATCATTCATGTATGCCGAACAGGTTGAAACTTTTCTTGATCACCTTCTCCTGGAGCGGGGGCTGGCCGAGCCGACGATTGCGGCTTATCGGGTCGATCTTGCCCATTTCGGCCTTTTTCTTGAGTCCCAGGGCGATCCTGCGCCCGAGTCCCTGAGCCCGGCGCAGGTCAGTGAATATATTCTGCTCCTCAAACAGGCTTATGCCCGGCGTACAATTCGCCGGCGCTTTTCGGCTCTGAACAGTTTTTTTCGTTTTCTCCTGGCTAAAGGCGAGATCCGGCGCCAGCCGCTCTCCGGTTTTGCCCTGCCGCAGCTCGATAAAAATCTGCCCCATGTTTTAAGTGTGGTCGAGATCAAGGCGCTGCTTGCGGCTCCCGATGCGGGAACGACCCTGGGTGAGCGCGACCAAGTGATGCTGGAGGTACTTTACGGAGCCGGTTTAAGGGTCAGCGAACTGGTCGCTTTGGAACTTCAGCAGGTAAATTTCAATGTCGGTTTTGTGCAGATTGTCGGCAAAGGCAACAAGGAGCGGATTGTGCCGCTGCCGCTGCCGATAATCAGCCATCTGCGCGATTATATCGCGCAGGGGCGGCGTCGTTTGCTGAAGGGGAAAAGCTCATCCTATCTCTTTCTCAACCGTTCGGGCAAACCTTTAAGCCGCGAGGGTTTCTGGAAGACGATCCGCCGTTACGCGCTGAAAGCCGGCATTGCCCAGGAGGTTTATCCTCATCTTCTGCGTCACTCCTTTGCCACCCATCTGCTCTCCGGCGGGGCCGATTTGCGCATCGTTCAGACCCTTTTAGGCCACGCCGATCTGGCTACGACCCAGATCTATACCCAGGTTGACGCCGAGCGCCTGAAAGAGGTTTACCGGCGTTATCATCCGCGGGAGAGAAAGGCGAAAGGATGATAGAAGTAATTACTTCCCATATCAACACCGACTTTGACGGCCTGGCGGCGATGCTGGCGGCGCGTCACCTCTATCCTCAGGCCGAGATGGTGCTGCCCGGCAGTCCCGAGCGCAGTCTGCACAATTTCTTTCTGCACTCCTGCGGTTATGCCTACCCGTTCAAACGTTTAAAGGATGTTGATCTTGAAGAGATCGGCCGGCTGATTGTCGTTGACACCCGGCAGAAGAGCCGGATCGGGCCTTTTGCCGAGGTGGCGGCACGTTTGGGGGTTGAGGTGGTGGTTTACGATCACCATCCGGCCAGTGATGATGATCTGCAAGGGGTTGCCTGGTGCGAAGTCGCCGAGGTCGGCGCCGTGGTCACGCTTCTGGCCGAGAAACTGCGTGAAAAAAATCTGGCCCTGGCCGCCGATGAGGCGACGCTGATGATGATCGGTCTTTATGAAGATACCGGCTCTCTGACCTTTCAGGGGACGACCGGCCGCGATTTTCAGGCCGGGGCCTGGCTCCTGGAGCAGGGTGCCAATCTCGAAACCGTCGCCGAGGTGATCAATAATCCGCTGGATCGGGAACAGGTTTCTCTGCTCAATGATCTTCTGTCTTCACAGCAGACGATCTATCCGCGGGGACAGAAGGTGGTTCTGGTCGAGGCCACCCGCGAGCACTATATCGCCGATGTGGCGATGGTGGTTCATCGCCTGCGTGATATCGAAAGAGCGGCGGTGGTGATTGCCCTGCTGCGTCTTGATGATAAGGTTTACCTGATCGGGCGCAGTCGCAGCCCGGCCCTTGATGTCGGACATTTGCTCGCCCATTTCGGCGGGGGCGGGCATCATACGGCGGCGGCGGCGGTGACCCGGGAGCTGACCCTGATTCAGTGCCGGGAACGTCTTCTCGCCTTACTTGAAAAAGAGGTGGTGCCGCCATTGCGGGCCGTCGACCTGATGACGGCTCCGGTCTTGACGATTACGCCGGCGACTACCCTGGCCGGCGCCGCCGCGCTGCTGACCCGTTACAATATCAATGTCTTGCCGGTCATCGAAGAGAACAGCGCCCGGCTGGTCGGAATAATTTCCCGTCAGGTGGTCGAAAAAGCCCTTTTTCATGGACTTAAAGATCTGGCTGTCAGTGAATATATGACCACCGATTATGAACCGATCGCGCCGGAAGCGGATATCAGCCGGATTAAAGAGTTGATTATCGGTCGTAATCAGCGATTTCTTCCGGTGATTGATGAGGCGCAGACGATTGTCGGAGCGATTACGCGCAAAGATCTGCTGCGGGCGCTTTATGAACTGGAGGGGCAGGAGGTTACGGGTTTCAGAAGTGTTGAGGATGGTGATCCTAAGCTGCGGCGCAAAAATGTCAACAGCCTGATGAGCGAGAGTTTTCCGGCCGAGTTGCGCTCGGTTTTTCGCCGCCTCGGTGAGCTCGCCGATGAAATCGGGGTCAATACCTTTCTTGTCGGCGGGGTCGTGCGCGATCTGCTGTTGCGCCGTGCCAACCTCGATATTGATATTGTCGTCGAAGGCGACGGCATTGCGCTGGCCCGGGCCTACAGCGAGCGCTACCGGGGGCGCTGCCACTGTCATGAACCGTTCCGCACGGCGGTGCTTATGACCGCCGAGGGTTATAAGCTCGATATCGCCAGTACCCGGATGGAGTATTATGATGCCCCGGCGACACTGCCGATCGTCGAGCAGAGTTCTCTGAAAGTCGACCTCTACCGGCGTGATTTCACCATCAATACCCTGGTGGTCTCGCTGAACCGGCAGAACTATGGCGAGATGCGGGATTATTTCGGGGCCGGGCGCGATCTCAAGGAGCGCAGCATCCGGGTGCTGCATAATCTGAGTTTTGTCGAAGATCCGACCCGGATTTTTCGGGCTATCCGTTTTGAACAGAAATTTTCTTTTACGATCGGCCGGCAGACCTTGCATCTGATCAATAATGCTATTAAGGTTGGCTTTGTCCGGCGGCTGTCGGGGGCGCGGATTCTGCATGAGCTTAAATTAATCTGTGCCGAGCCTGATCCTCTGCCGGTTTTTTTTCGCATTTCCGAGCTCAAGCTCTGGGGCGAAATTTTTCCGGAACTTAAAGGTCTGCGCAGGGCGCAACCGCGGCAAAATCTTCTGCTGGCGGCCAAAGAGGTGGTTGCCTGGTATGAGTATCTTTTTCTGGAAGAGAGGCTGGAAATCTGGCGGGTCTACTTTCTCTGTTTTCTTGATGGTATGAGTGCGGCGCAGGCTCACTATTGTGCTTTGCGTCTGGGTTTTGATGATAATGCCGGACAGAGATTTGTCAATCTCCGGCGCCGGGGTATTGAAGCGGCCGCCGAACTCGGGCGGCTCTGCGGTGCGGGCAGGGTCTATCGCAATTCGGAACTGTGCGCTCTGCTTGAAGCCCTGTCGCTTGAGATTCTGCTCTACATTATGGCCGGTCATCAGAGTCAGAGTGTCAAAAGAGCCCTTTCAAGCTATATCACCAGGCTGCAGTTTGTCGAAATCGAGATTAACGGCAACGATCTTATTGCCGCGGGTCTGCTTCCCGGGCCGTATTTTAAAGAGATTCTGAACCGGGTCAGAGAGGCCCGGCTTGACGGTGAAGTTAACAATCGTCAGGAGGAGCTGGCACTGGTTGCCGGGTTAAAGCATGGTGGAACGAGAAATGCCGAAGCAAAAAACTGAAAAAAACCATCTCTGTCTCTACAGTGGTGTGCAGCTGCTGGTCTGGTCCGGGCTCGGTCTGCTGCTGCAGGCCTGGCAGAGTTTGGCGATGATTTTACTCTGGGGGAGCGGTCTGCTGCTGGTTTTAGTCAACTACTGGCGCTGTCGGCGTTGTGATGCCGATTGTCGAGTTCTGGATCAGGAGCTGGAACGGACCTTGGAGCGCTGCCGCGAGGCCGAACGTTCCTGGGAAACGACCTTTGACGCCGTGGCGGCGCCGATTACCCTGTTGGGCTCCGACTTGACTATTCTTAAAGCCAATAAGGCGGCGGCGGCGCAGGTCGGGGTGGCACCGGCGCAGGTTGTCGGCCTGCACTGCTATGATCTGCTCGGCAATGTCGGCGGCCCCTGTGACGACTGCCCGGCTCCTAAGGTGCTGGTCGACGGGCGGGCGCACAGCGCGGAAATAGTTCATCCTCAGGTCGGGCGCACGCTGATTGTTTCGGTTGCGCCGATTTTCGACCCTTTGGGGAAAATGGTGGCCCTGACCCATTTCTGTCTCGATATCAGCGAACAGAAAAAACTTTCCGAACAGTATCAGCAGGCTCAGAAGATGGAGGCGGTGGGTCGTCTGGCCGGAGGCGTGGCGCACGATTTCAACAATATTCTGACGATCATCAACGGTTACAGCGAGATGGCTTTGATGAAGATGAAAGACAGTAACGAGTTGAGTCCGTTGCGCAACCCGCTGCGGGAAATTCATCAGGCGGGCCAGCGAGCTGCCAATCTGACCCGGCAGTTGCTCGCTTTCAGTCGCAAACAGGTGGTGCGCCCGATGGTTTTGCAGCTCAACGACAAAGTGCTGGAGATGGAGAAGATGCTCAAGCGTCTGATTGGTGAAGATATTGTCCTGACCACCAATTTGCAGGAAAATCTCTCACCGATCCTGGCTGATCCCGGTCAACTCGAACAGATTATTATCAATCTTGTCGTAAATGCTGCAGATGCGATCAAAGAAAGCACTCCCGTAACGGCTGGGCGCATCGATATCAGGACCTCGGAAACAACTCTGAAAAGTAGACCTTTAGCAAGTTTTGGTGATTTTGTCGCCGGCCCCTATGTTTATCTTCAGGTTAAAGACAGTGGTCCGGGGATTGCCAAAGAGTTGCTGAAGCATATTTTCGAACCCTTTTTTACGACTAAGGGCAAAGATAAAGGTACGGGTCTGGGCCTCTCTACGGTTTACGGCATTGTCGAACAGAACCGGGGCCTGATTGCGGTTGAAAATACTTTGGCGGGGGCTCTTTTTACAATCTACTGGCCGATTTTGCAGCAGCCGGATGAAGTCTTGACGCCGCAATTGGAAGCCGATTCGGGGTTGGTTGCCGGCCAGGGTGCTATCCTGGTGGTTGAGGATGAAGAGGTTTTGCGTAAAGTTTCGGTCGAAGCCCTGGAGTGGGCCGGCTACCAGGTGATGGCTGCGGCCAGTGGGGAGGAGGCTTTGGGTCTGCTTGATGGTTGTGGTAAACCTCCTGATCTGGTATTTACTGATATTGTTATGCCAGGGATATCAGGTCTCGAAATGGCCCGCCGGATCAGAGAGCTTTATCCTGCCGTCAAAGTGCTTTATACCTCCGGCTACACCGACCGTGACGAACTCAAAGGCATTGATGCGGCCCTGCTGCTCGACAAACCCTATACCATGCCGCAGTTGACGCGTCGGGTGGCGGCGTTGCTTCTGGGTTCATAAGCTTTTACCATGAATAAGAAAATACTCATACGCTTGACTCTTTTTTTTGTCCTTGTCTGGACCTTGACGCTGGCTGTTCCGGCTCTCTTGGGTCGGCCTGACTCCCTTGTGAACCTCTGGCTTTATGTTGTTTTGTGGCTGGTCGGTCTGTTGCTTACGGTTAGCTCTTTTTGCTGCTGTCGCAAGCTGTTGGGGCGAAGTGAAGCGGAGGTCGCGGCTCTGGCAGCCCTGCGGCGACGTTATGAAAATATTCTGAGTGCGGTCGGAGAGGGGATTGTCGGGCTTGATTGCAATCTGCAGCATATCTTTGTCAATCCCGCGGCCGAAAAGATGCTCGGCTACACGCAGGCCGAACTGCTGGGCCTCGCGAGTCATCAGAGCTGGCATGCCTGCCGCGATCAGGTCTCGACCTCCATGGCGGAGTGCGTGGTTTGCCGGGCGATGGTTACCGGGCAGGCGGTAAGACTCCATCGGGATCAATTCATGCGTAAGGACGGCAGTTTTTTTCCGGTCAGTATCAGCGTTTCACCAATCAGCGAAAAGGGGGTGAATCAGGGTGCCGTAGTGGTCTTTCAGGATATCTCCGAACATCTCGCAACCGAGATGCGCATGAAGAAACTGGCTGATCTGATTGATCAGGCCCATTCCGGGGTGATTATTGTCGGCCTTGACGGGATGATTGAGTATGTTAATCACGGCTACGAGGTGATGACCGGCTATCGTGTCGCCGAGATGCAGAGTCACGATCCGCGCGAACTTTTTTCGACCGAGGAGAACCTTACTCAGCGCCATGATCTATGGCAGGCTTTCGCAGAGGAGCGCGACTGGCGCGGGACTCTGGCTACCCGTCATAAAAATGGCACTGTTATTTACGAGGACACTGCCGCTTTCCCGCTTCGCGACGACCAGGGTAGAATGGTCAGTTATGCGGTGATCAAACACGACGTAACCAAAGCCCAGAAGTTTCAGGAACGGCTTTTTCAGGCTCAGAAGATGGAGGCGGTCGGCACCCTGGCCAGCGGCGTGGCTCACGATTTCAATAATATTTTAACCGTCATCAACAGTTTCAGTGAAACCCTGATTGATGAATGCGGTATCGATTCTCCGATCTATTCTGATCTGATTGAAATCAATGAGGCGGGCCAGCGCGCGGCCGATCTCACCCGGCAGCTGCTGGCCTTCAGCCGCCGCCAGATGATTGTGCCGAAAGAGATCTGCCTGCGCCAGCTGATCGTCAACCTGATGAAGATGCTGCATCGACTGCTCGGGGAGGATATTGAACTCAAATTTGTCCTGCCGGAATCCGAAAGCAAAATCATGGTGCGGGCTGATCCCGGTCAGCTTGAGCAGGTGATTGTCAATCTTCTGGTCAATGCCCGCGATGCCCTGCATCAACTGGGGGCGGCTGCGGACGGCAAACAGATCTTTCTGTGTCTGGATGCGGTGGTGCTGGATGGAGCCTTTGTCGCCGAACATGTCGGCAGCCGGGTCGGGCGTTATGCCCTGGTCGAGATCAGAGACCGAGGCTGCGGTATGAAGCCGGAAGATCTTGAGCACTGCTTTGAACCTTTTTATACAACCAAGAGGCTGGGCCAGGGGACCGGCCTCGGGCTTTCCACCGTCTATGGTATTGTCAAGCAGAATGATGGTTATATCACCATCAGCAGCAAGCTCGGGAAGGGGACGACGATCCGGATTTACTGGCCCCTGATGCGGAGTGAGGTAAATCCTGTGGTCGAGATTGAGGCTGTGGAGATGGATCTGTCCCGCTTTGTCGGAGTGACGGTGCTGCTTGTCGAAGATGATGAAAAAATTTGTAAGATCGCGGCCTCTCGTCTGGGTCAGGCCGGTTTTCAAGTGATAAGGGCCCGGGATGGCTTGGAGGCTCTGGAGAAAGCCGAGGCCGCGGCCAGTCCCCCGGATCTGCTCTTTACCGATGTCGTGATGCCGGTTATGGGCGGGGTTGAACTGAGCCGGCGTTTACGGGAGTCCTGGCCGGCTTTGCCGGTGCTCTTTTCTTCCGGCTATAGCGATGTTTCCCTGGTCAAGACCCTGGGCGCCCGGGAGGCGTTTATTCAGAAGCCCTATACCATCACTTCGCTGCTGACAGCGATTGCGGGATTACTTGATGATTGAAACCCTCTGCCGGAGATTGCCCTGCTGCTGGTTTTTAGCCGGTTCAGGGCTGGTGGTCGGGCTGGTTTTCGGGCTGTTGTTTATCTGGTTTAATAAACGACAGCAGCGCTTGCGGCGGGAAATCGGTCTGGAGGAGCGGCGTGAGGCGCAGCTCTGGATTGAGATTGACCGGCGGCGTGAGGTCGAAGCCCGGCTGGAGCAGTACCAGGCCCGGCTTGAGGTTATGGTGGAAGAGCGCACCCGGGCGCTGGAGGAGTCGCAGAAAGAGATTTTAGCCCAGGCTTTTGAAATCGGTCGGGCTCAGATGGCGGCTATGGTGCTGCACAATATCGGTAATGCTCTGACCCCGGTGACCATTTTTGTGGAAGAACTCAAAAACGACGACTCAGATCCGCTGCTGGTCTATCTCGAAAACTGTTTTGCTGAAATCAAAGAGCATGCGGCCGACCCGAAAAATTTTATCGAATCTGACCGGGGTCGGCAGATTTTTGCCTACAGTAATGAATTACTCGCCGGACTCAGGACCCGTCAGCGTTTGCGGACAGGGCAGATTGACGAGGTCAAAGAGGCTGTCGATCGCGTGGTTGAGATTCTGCTGTTGCAGCAGGATTATGCCTCTGCCGGCGGGGCTCTGGAGGAGAGTGTTGAGGTAGATTGCCTGGTTGTGCTGGAAGATGCCATACGGGTGCTGGAGGGCTCTTTCGCCAAACGCAGGATCACTCTGCAAAGAGATTTCGGCCCATCCCTGCCGCCCCTTTTTGTCGATAAAGGGGGACTCCTGCGGGTTTTAGTTATTTTACTTAAAAACAGTTTTGAAGCGATTGACGAAAAACTTGCAGCCGGTTTTGACTGTAACGATGAAAGGTGGGTGGCCCTTACGGCTGGCTGCGAAAATGGTGAGCTCTTTCTGACTTTTTGCGACAGCGGTATCGGTTTTGCCGCCGAGGCCGCGGAAAAGTTATTTAATTTTGGCTATTCGGCCAAGGGGGCTTCCGGTTTTGGTCTCTACTATTGCCGGGAGTGGCTGGGAAGGCACCACGGCAGGATTACGCTGACCAGTCCGGGACCCGGTCTGGGAGCCAAGGTTGAGATCAGTCTGCCGATTGCCTGATTAACTGTTTATGCGCGGGTCTTTCGCCCCGCGTCGGGAAATTGTGATGCCGCAAACCAGTACCATTCTTATTGTTGATGATGATCCGGAAGTCCGCCGGGCTTTAAAGATAATTCTGCTGCAGCCGCCCGTCGGTACCCTGCTGCAGCGCGGGGCCAGCCTTTTTGACTCGGGTTCTCCGCCGGTACCGGTACAAGAGGAGGTTCCGTCGCCATATCGTCTGCTTTTTGCCCAATCGGGAGAAGAGGCCGTGCGTCAGGTGACTGAGGCTCTAGCTGAAGGTCTGCAGATCGCCCTGGCTTTTATCGACATGAAGATGCCGGGTCTTAACGGGGCGCAGACGGCGGCGGCGATCTGGCAGCTTGATGCCCGGATCAAGGCGGTTTTTGTGACCGCTTACAGTGAGGCGACGCCCCATGAAATTATTGAGATTACCGGCCGGCGTGACCATTTCTATCTGCGTAAACCTTTTAACGGTGAAGTGATTCGTCAGTTTGCCCTCGCTTTGACCGAACAATGGCAGCTGGAGCGGGAGCGGGCCGCCCTGAATGACGCCCTGGCAAGTAAAAACCGCAAATTGGCCGAATTCAATGCAACCCTGGAGGAACAGGTTAAAGTGCAGTCGGCCATGCTTTTTCATTCGGAAAAGATGGCCTCAATCGGTATTCTGGCGGCCGGCGTAGCCCATGAGATCAATAATCCGATTGCTTTCGTGCGCAGTAATCTGGAAACTTTGGCTGATTACAGCGCCAACTTCAAAAATCTTCTGCAGGGTTATCAGGAGATGGCGGCCGAGGTCAGTGCCGGTCGTTTCGCTGAAGCCTTACGCCGGATAGAGCTTTTGCGAGAACAGGAAGAGCTCGAGCAGACCGCTTTTGCCCTGGCTGATGTCAGCGAAATGATCGATGAAAGTCTTGATGGTACAGCCCGGATTATTAATATTGTCAATGATCTGCGCTATATCGCCCGGGATGACCATGAGGTTCTCAGTTATGCCGACGTTAACCGTCTGCTCGATTCGGTTTTGAATCTTATCGCCCACCAAACCGAGGGTCGAATTGTCTTTGTCCGCCAGTATGAAAAGATTCCCGAGATTTTGTGTTATCCGCAGCAGTTAAGCCAGGTTTTCATGCAGATTCTGCTTAATGCGGTTCAGGCGATTGCGGCGGCGGGAACCATTACGGTCACAACCCGGGAGACTGGGGATGGGCTCTCGCAAAGTCAATTTATTGTTGTTACCATCACTGATGATGGTTGCGGGATTGAAGAAGATGATCTGAAAAAAGTTTTCGACCCCTTCTTTACCACCCGCGAGGTTGGTGACGGCACCGGTCTGGGCATGAGTATCAGCCATGATATCGTCAAGGCGCATCGGGGCTCGATTCAGGTTGCCAGTAAAGTCGGAGTCGGTACCACATTCACGGTGCGCCTGCCGCTTGTCAGCGGATATGGCGCTTGAGGTTTGCATGCGTGAAACTTTTTATTGTCCGCATTGTGATCAGCCCTTAATCCGTTATCGCAATCCCGTGCCCACGGTCGATATTCTGATCGCTTTCGCGGGCGGGCTGGTGCTGATCGAACGCCTTAATCCGCCGCCGGGCTGGGCATTGCCCGGCGGTTTTGTCGATTACGGCGAAAGCCTGGAGGCGGCCGCCGTGCGCGAAGCCTATGAGGAGACCGGCCTGACGGTCGAGCTTACCGGTCAGTTTCATACTTACTCCGACCCGGCCCGCGATCCCCGCCAGCATACGATCTCCACGGTTTTTACCGCCCGGGGCCGGGGGCGGCTGCTTGCCGGCGACGACGCCGGCAAGGTCGCAGTCTATCAGCCCGATAATCTGCCCTCCCTGATCGCTTTTGATCACCGTCAGATTATTAACGAATATTTCAAGTCAGAGATTTTAGTAAAATGATGAAGTATCGCTTAAATCCAGCTTTTTTTCTGCTTTCGCTTATCTTTATCACTCTCTTTTTTTGCTCTTTGCCGGGGTTTACCTCCGAGCCTGAAAAAGAACCGGGAAAAGAGCCCGCTTTCAATCTCTGTACGGCCCGGGCGGCGCTGCGGACGACTGTGCTCCGGGGGTATACGCGGGCCCGGTGGCGGCGCTTTCTGACTTGTGAAGAGACGGGACGCTGTCTTGAGGTGCGGGCCGAGATGGGTGATCAGATTGGCGCGGACGGCATTTATGCCGTGCTTGATACCACTTTTATCGACCTCGAACTCAAGGCGAATCAGGCGGCCTCAGCCCGGCTGACAAACCAGATGGCCTACTGGCAGCGGGAGGTCAAGCGCTATCGGCAGTTAAGCGGAAGTCAGGCGGTTTCTGAAAACAAGGTGCAGGAACTCGAACTGCAATACGATCAGGCCCGGCTCTCTCTGGATGAACTGAAGGCTCAGGCGGCCCTGCTTGCCGAGCGCCGGCGACGCTGTGTTATTACGGCTCCGCCCGGCTGGCAGCTTTTAGAGCGCAGCCTTGAGCCCGGCCAGTGGAGTGCAAGCGGTCGGGTGGTGGGCGAGGTTGGGGATTACCGAACCCTGCTGGTACCGTTTGCGCTGACGCTGCCCGAATATGAGTGGTTGAAAAAAGAGAGTGCCGGAAAGGCTCTCTCTCTCCTGCTGCCCGGGGCTGATAATAAGAGCACCATGATTCCGGCCCGGCTTCTGCATGTCTCGCCGGCCTTTGAGCAGAAAACCCGCAAAATTGCGGTTGAACTGGAGGTTGCCGCCGGTCTGCCGGAGATGCGGGGCGGCGTCATGCTCGAATTGGCGATTGTTCTGCCCGAGGCCGGCAATGTGGTCGAAGTTCCGGCCGCAGCCGTGATTGAGCGTTACGGCGCCGACTGGTTGACGCGGGCAGACGGTACCGAGGTCAAGGTTGTTAAACTCGGTCATGCCGGAGCCTCAGCCCTGCGGGTGACCGGGAACCATCTTCAAGCCGGTGACCGCTTCCGCTGTCGCTGATTCAACTAGCATCTCTACTGTAGAATAACTTTTTATGCGCGGATTCATTGAATTTTTTCTCAAGCAGAAAGTTCTGGTCAACCTTCTCTTTCTTCTTTTAATGGTGATCGGCGGGATGGCCCTGCTCGGGCTGCCGGTGGAGCGCTATCCCAATGTCAATATGGGAAAGGTGATGATCACCACCTTTTTCCCCGGGGCTTCACCGGACGATGTCGAGGCACTGGTTACCCGTGAAATTGAGGACGCTCTGGACGATCTGGAGGAAGTTGAGTTTATCAAATCGACCTCCTATCGCGGTCGTTCGGCCATGATCGTCAAATTTGTCGACGACACGGATTATGACGAACTCTACAAGGAGCTGCGCCTGAAAGTGCTCGGGGCCCTGCCCAATCTGCCGCCGGGCATTGAGCCGCCGTTGTTTAAGAAGCTGGATGTCAATAATTGGCTGCCGGTGGTTACCGTCAATCTGGTTGGTGATCGTGACAATCACTCCCTGACCCTGATGGCGGAGGAGATGAAACTTTTTCTCAAACGCATCGCCGGCGTCGAAAATGTCGAGATTGCCGGGGATTTTGTCCGTGAGTTTCATATCTTTATCGATCCGGTGCGCCTCGAAAATTTAGGTTTGACCTATGAGGATGTGGCGACGGCGTTAAAGGGGGCCAATCTCTCTCTGCCGGCAGGTGATTACGAAAATGCCGATGGCGAGTTTGTTGTCGTCGTCGATGAACTTTTCCGCAGCCGGGCCGATATCGCGGCAACAATCATCCGGCGCGATGGGGATGGGGCTTATGTGACCCTGGGCGAGGTCATTAGCGATGCCCGCCTGGATTATCGTGAGCCCCTCTATCTTTCGTCGGTTAACGGCCGGGAAAGTGTCGGCCTGAAAATTATCAAAAATGATCGGGGCAGCGCTTTAAAGATTGTCGCCGAGATTGAGAAGGTTGTCGAGCGTTTCAGCGAACGTCTGGCGCGGGAAGGGGTTGAGGTGATTCTGACTCAGGATCAGCGGATTCATCTGCACGATTCAATCACGGCCTTAGGTTTTAATCTGGTCTGCGGGGTTGTGCTGGTGGCGTTAAGTGTCTGGCTCTTTATGGGCTGGCGCAATGCGCTGCTGGCTACGGTCGGGATTCCCTTCTCCTTTCTCTGCACCATGATCATCATGTCTATCTCCGGCAATTCACTTAACGAGATCACTCTGTTCGCTTTTGTTCTGGTCAGCGGCATTATTGTCGATGACGCGATTGTCGTGCTCGAAAATATCTACCGGCGTCTGCAGGAGGGCGAAACCTTGTTCCTGGCCGTGCTCGACGGGGCTTCCGAGGTGGCCTGGCCGGTGGTGGCGGCAACCTCGACCACGGTCGCCGCCTTTCTGCCGATGCTGATTATGTCGGGTTCGACCGGCGAGTTTTTTGCCTATATTCCCAAGGCCGTAAGTTTTGCGCTGATGGCTTCCCTGTTTGAGTGTCTGGTGCTGATGCCGGGTCATTTTGTCGATTGGCCGGGTGCCCGGCAGTTGACCGATTCCAGTTATGTCGCCGGAGGGCGGCAGCGCCGGCTCATGAGCTGGTTGCGCCGGATCAATGAACTGATTGTCGATTTCACCCTGCGCTTTCGTTTTTCCTGTTTGGTGGGAACACTGCTTGTTTTCGGTGCGGCCCTGACCATTCTCTATCTCTCAATCTCCGGCATCGTGCCCTTGATCAAGGTTAAATTCTTTCCCGATGACTACACCCTCTATTACGTCGAGTTGCAGGGGCCCTCGGCGACGCCGCTGGCCGAGACCGCAAAACAGCTTGCCGCCGGCAGCAGAATTCTGCTCTCAGGCGGCCCCGGTCAGTTGCGCTCGGTGACGGCTCAGGCCGGCTTCTATATCAATGAGGATTATCAGCCGGTCTGGGGCAACAATGTCGGTCATCTCGCGGTGACGCTGCCGGCCCGCGAGCAGCAGGCCTTTCCTGAAAATCCGAAAAATGACCCGATGCTCTTTCTCGATTATGTGCGCCGGCAGATGCAGCCTCTGGCGAAAGCCGGCTGGCGGGTGCGGGTCCGGGCCGAAAAGGACGGGCCGCCGGCGGGTAAGGATCTTAATGTCAGAATCGTCGGCTCTGATCCGAAAGCGGTGCAGGGCCTGGCCCTCAGACTCGAAGATTTTCTTCAGCGGGATCCGCGCCTGCGTTCGGCCCTGACCGATTTCAGCACGAATCAGGGTGAACCGAGCCGCATCTACAGGCTTAAAGTTGATCTGGAAAAGGCGGCCGAATATGATCTCAGCCGGGCTCAGGTTGCGTATCTCGCCGGGTCTGTGCTGGATGGCCGTTATATCGGTAAATTCCGGGCTCTGGATGAGGATCTCAATCTTAAGTTGAAGGTCGATCCGCTTTTTCTTGAGGACCCGGTCGCGGCTCTCAATCTGCCGGTGGCCGCAGGATCCCGTGGGGCTCTGCGGCTTGGCGATCTGGTCGAAGTTTCAACCTATCTTGAACCCGGTTATCTCAACCGCTACAACTCTAATCGGGCGATTACCCTGACCGCCAATCTCAAAAATGATACCCGTCTTTCGCTGCCGGCCGTCGTGCAGATTGTAAAAGCCTATTACAGAAGCATCATTTCATCCTATCCCGGGGCCGAGGTCGATTTTGCCGGGGAGTTTGAAAGTACCAGGCGCTCCTATACCTCGCTGGCTTACGCTTTTATTATCGCGATTTTAGCCATCTATATGATTCTGGCGCTCCAGTTTCAATCGTATCTGCAGCCCTTTATTATCCTGTCGGCGGTTGGTTTTGCCCTGATCGGGGTGGTCTTCGGTAAATTTTTGACCCAGGGGCTTTTTACGGTCAACAGTTTTATTGCCGTGGTCGGGGTCACCGGGGTGGTGGTTAACGACTCCCTGGTGCTGATCGACTTTATCAATCGCGCCTATCTGCGCCTGGGAGATCGCCGGGCTGCGATTCGCGAAGGTATTCGGGTGCGTCTGCGGCCGATCATTCTGACGACCCTGACCACCACGCTGGGCCTTCTGCCGATGGCGATCGGTTTTCCCTACTACTCTCTGGTCTGGGGCTCGATGGCTTCAACCTTTGTTACCGGCCTCTGTACGGCAACCTTTCTGACCCTGCTGATTGTCCCTTTAGAGTGGGATCTGCTGATGGCGCTGCAGGGGAAGAAATAACCGGTAAATGGCCTGAACTACGACTGGTGTAAAGGGTTTATTTTTGTTATGATGCAGTAATTGCAATAATGGCTGAGGAGATGATTATGCCGGGACGCTTCAGCAAAATTATTTATGGGCTGCTCCTTTTTTTTCTGCTGAGTCTGACCTCGGGGCCGGCAGTTGCGGTCGAGCCGACCGATGCTGCTCCCCGGGACATCTTTATCGGGGTGCTGGCCAAGCGCGGTGCTGCCCTCTGTCTGCAGCGCTGGCGGCCGCTGGCTGACTATCTCAGTCATAAAATCAGCGGGAAACGCTTTCATATTGTCGCACTCCCCTTTGATCAGGTTGAAGCCGCAGTTGTCGAAGAGCGGGTTGATTTCATTCTGGTCAACCCTTCCCTGTATATCAATCTTGAAGTAAAATATAAAGTTTCCCGGATTCTCACCATGATTCAGAAAACCGGGGATTTTTTAAGTGCCGAGTTTGGCGGCGTCCTTTTTCATCTGGCCGGGCGCAGTGAGCTCAATGATATGATGGCGGTCAGAGGGCGGACTCTGGTTGCCGTCGACGAAACCTCTTTCGGGGGGTGGCAGACCGTCTACTACGAGCTGCACGAGCTGGGTCTGTCGCTGAAATATGATCTGCAGGGGCTGCGTTTTGCCGGCTCGCATGATCAGGTTGTTTACGATGTCCTGGCGGGCAGAGCCGATTTCGGGGTGGTGCGAACCGGCGTTCTCGAAAGCATGAGTCGGGATGGTCTGATTGATTTAAAGAGGCTTGAGGTGGTGTACGAACACGGCGGCGGCCGCAATCATCTGCCTTTTCTTCATTCGACCCGAGCCTATCCTGAGTGGGCTCTGGCCCGGATGGAGCTTACCGATGACGCTCTCAGTAAAAAAGTGGCGCTGGCCCTGCTGGCTCTGCAACCGGCAGATGAGGTTTGCCGGCGATGTGAGATCGGGGGGTGGAGCACGGCTCTAAGCTACTTTTCAGTGCACAATCTGCTGCAGACCCTGAAGCTGCCGCCTTACGAACATCTTGGTCAGGTAACTGTTGCTCAGGTGTTTCGGCAGTACTACTATTTTATTGTCAGCCTTTTGCTGGCATTTCTGTTGATTGTCGGCGCCGTTGTCAACCTGCTGCGGGTTAACCGGCGGGTTCGGGCTCTGCAGGAGATTCAGAAAAAGACGATCGCCGATCTGCATCTTGCCGAAGAGCATGCCAGGGCCCGGGGCTATATGGCCCAGGAGCTGCTCGACGCCATTCCCATGCCGGTTTTCTATCTTGACCGCCAGGGTAACTATCGCGGCTGCAATCAGGCTTTTGAAAAGTTTTCCGGTTTCAGAAAAAAGGCTCTGCGCGGTCATCCGGCGGCGACGCTGGCTGTGGCTGGAAATCTGATGGTGGTCAAGGAAGAGGATTTCAAACTTATGCTCAAGGGCGGAGGGTGGACGCGTGAGATGGAACTTGAGGGCCAGCATGGGCGCCACAGCTTTCTCGAGATTCGGATCAGTGTTTACCGTGAGCGTGACCGCAGTCCGGCCGGCTTGATCGGTCTGATCAATGATCTGACCAGTCACAAGTTTATGGTCCGGCGCATGGCCCAGCTCGGCGCCGTCGTCGAGCAGGCGGCTGAGAGTATTGTCGTCACCGATCTCGACGGAAAGATTCAGTATGTCAATCCCGCTTTTGAAAAATTGACCGGTTACGCGATGTCGGAAGCGATCGGAAAAAATTCCTCGCTTTTGAAAAGTGGGCGCCAGGATGAGAGTTTTTACCGGGAGCTTTGGGAAACTCTTGGCAGAGGTGAAACCTGGAAGGGAATTTTTGCTAATAAACGCAAAGATGGTAGTCTCTTTGATGAAGATGCGACCATTTTCCCGATTCGCAATGACTATGGTGAAATCATTTCCCTGGCCGCCGTCAAAAGGGACATTTCAAGGGAGAAAGCGATGCAGGTGCAGCTTCGGACTTCACAGCGCCTTGAAGCGGTCGGTCAGCTGGCCGCCGGCGTCGCCCACGAGCTGAATACGCCGATTGGTTTTGTCGCCAGCAATTTTGAGAGTATCACCGGTTATATCAAAAACTTTGTCCAACTTATTGACCTTTATCGAGAAACCCTGGCCAAGCTTGCGGATCAGCTGCCGGAGACCGGCCCTGAGGCTCTGGCATGCACCCGCGAACTCGAAGAGGAGCTGCAGATTGAGTTTATTCTTGAAGATCTTGAGGATCTTTTTAGTGAATCAAAAGACGGCTTTGCCCGGATTACCTCGATTGTGACCAAATTGCGGGAGTTTTCCCGGATTGATCAGATGGATACCAAGGAGAGCTTTAATTTTAACCGGGCGGTCGATACGACGCTTATCGTGGCCCGCAACGAATATAAGTACAGTGCTGAAGTCGATTCCGACCTTGATCCGCAACTGCCGGATGTCATGGCCAGCGGCGGTGAAATCAATCAGGTTATCCTTAATCTGCTGGTCAATGCGGCGCAAGCGATCAAGGAGCAGGAGAGAGAGAGTCTCGGACACATAAAGATTACGACCGATTATGACGAAGAGTGGGTGCGCTGCCGCATCGCCGACGATGGCCCCGGCATTAAACCGGAGAACCTTGAGCGGATTTTTGATCCATTTTTTACAACCAAACCGGTCGGCAAGGGCACGGGACTGGGTCTTAATATCTCTTATGATATTGTGGTCAACAAACATAAGGGAACTTTGACGGTAACATCCGAACTTGGAAAGGGTACGGTCTTTGTTATAGCGTTGCCGCGTCGCAGTGGCGGGGGTGCGCAGGAAGAGAAGCAGGCATGAGCGAAGAATCTAAAAGTATCCTGTTTGTTGATGATGAGAAGAGTGTGTTGCGCTCTCTGCGGCGCGCCTTTATGAAGAGTGGCCA
>JAFGVI010000080.1 GCA_016938065.1 Deltaproteobacteria bacterium
CATTTCGGCCCCGCCTATGCTTATTATTATAAGCGGTCCACCAATCGGAGGCTTCCTTTTTTTCTACTTATGCATTTAAACAGACTCGATTGCCCCTCAATTGCTTTTATAATGAAGTGTGATAATTGTTTCTGTTGCGGTTTTCTCTGCGTCCTTGCGCCGTCGCGCCTTTGCGTTCCGCTTTATTTTTTTGTTTTAACGCAAAGTCGCAATGGCGCAAAGTCGCAAGGAGAAACGGGGTTATCTCCATCGTTCACCTATTCCAGCCTGATTTTATGGACAAGCAGGCAAGAGTAAAAAAATCAGGGTCAAAACAAGTTCATTCAGGATCATTATGAAATCTGGTAAGAGTGGTTTTACGCTGATTGAACTCCTGCTGGTGGTGGTCATCATCGGCCTGATGCTGGCGGTGATTGTGCCGCGGGCCTGGCGGGCCAATATTGATGCCAAGTATGGCCTGGTGCGCCAGAACTGTAGTGAACTGGCGGCTTTTGCCAGCGGTTGGGCCGAGGGGAGTCTGCTGGCTCAGGACGCGAACTGCGGGGCGACCCTGCCGCGTTATTATGCGACCCTGGCCGGCTACGATGGTCTGGTGACAACGCCTGCAACCTGGTCTTATGGCTCATGGGTGGCAAGAGTCACCGGTAACTGGGCCGGGACTTCGGCTCCGCTGATTCCCCGTGGCCGGACGATTGATGCGGTGGCCGCTGCCCCCGAAGGGACCGTGGAAGCTAACATTGATGCCGGCAAAATTCCCCGTAATCCGTTTAATGGGGTCAGCGTCTTTGTTCCGGCCTGTGATCCGGCAGCGGTCGGTTTCGTGGTGCCGGGGGCGATCTGCTGTGTCGGGCATGGCGAAAACAGTACGGGTATGGTCTATTTCGCTCTGCTTTTTCAGGGCACCGACTCGACCACAACCCTGCCCGGTGCCAATGGGGCCGGGAATCTCGCCGGTCTGCCGAGCACCTCTTTTTATGGCGGCCAGGACGGCTCTTTGGCCGGTATTCGTAACGGCATCTTCATGGCCCGCCTGAACTGAGAGGGTAGGAATTGTGGAAGAGAGGCTTTGCCGACGAAGATTTACCGGATGTTTCTCCCCTTCAGGTTTCTCCCTGCTCGAATTTCTGCTGGTTCTGGCCCTGATCGGATTTCTCCTGGCTCTTATTCTGCCGCGCTTTCAGCGGGCGACGACGGCTTCGCGTTTTGCCGAAGTTCGCCAGCAGGCGACCGAGATTGCCAGTTTTATCAATCAGTGGAGCGAAGCCCAGGTTCAGGCTCAGTTTTCCGATACCTCCTTTACGCATAAAGATTTCCTCATGGAGCGGATTACAACGGCCGATAATAATTTCCGCAGTGAACCACTGTATCATCGTTATACGGGCAACGATAATTTCAATGGCGTTGAAAAACTGATCTCACCTGACGACATCCCCCGCAACCCCTTTAATCAGGCTTCCTGTTTCAATGCGGTCAACGATGACCGCGAGACTGTGCCGAGCCTCAATCCCGGGCTTATCTATCTGACTTCATTTCGTGAAAAAAGAGGTCAGCGCGGCGATCGGGGCTTGCGCTTTTTCTATCTGATCTTCACCGGCACAGATCCCGACCCGCGTGATCATCGTCTAGGTTCCTGGTATGGCGGCATGGATGATGAGCTTGAAGCCGGTATCCGTCGCGGCGTTCTCGTAAACCGCTGCCCCGATATTCCGTATCAGTCATCAAGGGTTTTTAATTAGTCTCTTTTCCGGCCACAACCCGTCCCTGATCCTTACTCCAGTGGTACCCCTGTCCCAAGGGGTCGTCGGGGATCTTTTCAAGCAATCCTGATTTAACTAATTCGTCCAGATTATTAATCTTGCGTTTTTCCCGTTCGGCAAATTTCCCCGCCGCATCCTGTAACTGTGCCAGATGCTGCAGGCGCAGAGCTTTCTTTTCGTAAAGCAGTTTAAGGCTGCCTGCGGGTTGGCTGGCCGCCATTTTACTCATTAAAGCCTGAGCCTGGTGATAGGCGCCCTGCTGGTTTAAGGTTTTTAAGAGCAGGGCGAAAAAACTTCTGGGGGCGTTCGGTTTTTCCGCGGCCATCAGGAGGTAGCGACTGGCGGTGGCGTAGTCGTTCTGGTAGAGGTAGAAATCGTAACCCAGCCAGAAGGGCAGTTCCCAGCTTTCCGGGAAATTTTTGAGGCCCCGTTCAAGTATGGGCCGAGCCAGAAGGATATCGTCAAAATCCTGAATCAGGCCCATGCCCGAGAAGAGATAGGCGTTATAGTAGAGGGGGTCAAGTTCGGTGACCCGCTCCATCAGCGCATATTTCCAGGGGCTGTCGAGGGAGAAATTCAGCGGTTTCCAGAGCAGACTGCCGGCATGCTGAATGGCCCGGATAAAGAGGATATCAGCGAGAAAGCCGCGATGGTCAAGACTCAGATATGCGAGCGCCTGACTCGTGGGGGGCTCAAGGCGGAGATCATCGCGCAGGGGGTTTTTGAAACGGGTCTGCAGGCTGTAGCTGAGGCCGACCGCCGCCAGGTAGAAAAAGAAAGCCAGAAGCGCAACTCTTTTCATGAGCTTTTAAAGATCCCGGCTTTTGAAGCAGGCCCCGGCCGCAGTCAGCAGGGCGGCCAGGTATGCCAGCCAGTAGAGCAGAGCCAGAAAAACCCTTTGCCGAGGAAGCGGCTGCTGATGGATGATCTCCAGACGAAAATCGAAAAGATCGAAGTTGGGAAGCAGATAGGAGATGATTTTAACGCTTTGTAAATGTAAGGGCGAGCCGAAACGGCCCAGAGCGATGAAACTTTCCACCGCCTCCGTCATCGAGTGGCCGATAATAAAGATGCCGATAACCATGATTGCATTCAGCGTGAAACTTATACCCATCGCGTAGAAAAGAAAAGCCACGCCGCCGAGCAGGGTAAATTCGCAGATATTCCAGAGTACCGCCCAAGCCAGGCCGAAAGCCGGGATTCCTCCGAAAAAAAAGGTCAGGAGAAAGAGGGCGCCGCCGCTGATCAGACTGAAGAGAATAATGATCATGGCGGTGCCGGCGAAACGGCCGAGGAGGTAGGATGATCTGGAAACCCGGTTTAAGAGAACGTAGAGCTCCTGGCGCTCCTCTTCTCGGTAGAGCGAAAAGGCGCCGAAGAGGATCGTTACCAGCAGGCAAATCAGGGCCATCCCGGCCATGCCGCTGTTTTGAATGACGCGGGCGACATCTGAAAGCGACAGGGTGCTGATATAGGCGGAAAATCCAAGAAGAAAAAGCAGGAAAAAGAGCAGGCCGACAAAAACCCGATCCCTGAAACTCTCCCGCATGGTGGTTTGGGCAATGGTCAGGATATGGCGCATTTGACCTCTTTTTTGAAAGCCTGATCCAGATCATGAGCCTGGTGAAGAGCGAGAAAATCATCGACTTTTCCGAGAAACCGCAGCCGGCCGCCGACGATAATGCCGATCCGGTCGCAGAGACGTTCAACTTCGGCCAGAATATGGGAGCAGAAGAGAATGGTTTTGCCCTCTTTTTTAAGCGTCAGCAAAAGGTCGATAACCTCACTTTTGCCGATCGGGTCAAGGCCGGAAGTCGGTTCGTCAAGGATCATCAGTTCAGGGCTGCCGGCCAGGGCCTGAGCGAGGCCGACCCGTTGACCCATCCCTTTGGAAAGTCGGGAGATGCGGCGCCCGGCAAAGGGAGCCATGCCGACCTGGTGGAGCAGGGTTGTAATTTGGGTTGCGCTTTCAACGCGGCGGGTTCCGGTCGTGGCCGGGCCGGCAAGGTTGTTCTGCATCCTTATATATTCACCGACGCTCAGGTTGGGGTTGGGGCGAAAACTTTCCGGCAGGTAGCCGAAAAGAGGTCGGGCTTGGGCTGGTTGCAGCTCTTTCTCTTTGAAAAAGATCTCTCCCCGGCTGGCCTTGATAAAGCCCATGATGAGTTTGACTGCTGTCGTCTTGCCGGCGCCGTTAGGGCCTAAGATGCCGATAATCTCACCTTGAGCGATCTTAAGACAGAGATTGCTTAATGCCTCAACCTCGCCTTCCCGGCTGCGGTAGGTTTTGCTGAGATTTCTGAGCCAGAGGATCGTCTCGGGATGGTTAATATTCTCTTGCATATGGTTTTAGGTTTCCGCCGGTTGGCCGCTTAGTCCTCAACCGGAACAAAAAATTTGCCGCTTATCAGCCATTTTTCGGTCTTTTCATCTGGTTTAATGCGGCTTAAAAAGAGGGTTTTGTAGCCTTTGTCCCGGTATTGGTTGCTCTGGTAATCCTGGGAAAAAAAGGCCAGAGCCAGGTTTTCATTCAAAGGGTCAATCAGACAGAGGGGCTCACTTAAAGTCAGTTCTAAAGAGGCCGTTTTCTGAAAGAGACGGGCTTTGATCTCTTTAAGTTTCTCTTTCTCTAGGCTTAAGGGTTTGAGTTGGCCGGGTTCATAGATGGTCAAGACAGGGGCGTAGAAGGCCATAAGCGTTTCAAGATCCTGGTCGCGCCAGGCCGCGGCCCAGGCGTTGACAGTCTGTTTGATTAGGTCTCCGGTGCGCTTCCGGACCAGAGTGATCTGATCTTTTTCAGTTTTTTCCGGTGGGTATCCCAGAGCAGTTTTTGCCGGAAGCAGGAGAAGAGGTATTACTTTTTCGGTGCGGTTCTGGAAAAACTGGTGCCAGTTCTCCGGTAGAAGCGTCTGTTCTCCATAAAGAAAGTTCAAGGGGCTGAAGAGAAAGGGATGCCCATGATTTAAGCCGGCGATCATAAGTCCAGCGCGTAACCCTTCCGGCAGTGGCAGTTGACCGCTTATCGCCGGGGTGACGGGGTTATCTTCTTGATGCCAGAGGTCGGCGATCCGGGCCCCTTCACAGGCGACCAGCAGAGCTGTGCCGGGTGGAAACTCGACGACCGCGGCCGGCAGATTTTTCATGGCTTCGGGTTTCAGGAGGGGAGTCTTAGCGGCTTGGTTCGGTGCGATCTTCAGAGCCGGAACCGGGGGCTGGGCCGCGGGTTCCGAGTCAGTTTTTTCGAGGGCTGGCTGCATCTGCTCCGCTGCTTGAACTTTGTTGCTCCGGGTTGTGGCGGCGTTGCAGGTAGAGCGGGTTTTGCCGCTTGACGGCAGTAAAGACGTAAGCCATTTCTGGCTCAGGCCGAGGTACTGGCCGGGAGGCTGATAGATGAGAAAAAGGCCGGCCGCGAAAACCAGCAGAAGAACGGCCAGAAGCAGCTTCTGTGCAGAAAAACTGCCTGTTTTTTTCCTCTGCGGGTGAGATGCGGCCTGCTCCCCTCTGATGCTGAGAAGCGCATTATCATAATGCCGGCGGCTGATTAAGGTCTGACCGTCGATGTAGGCGGCCATCAGGGTTCTTTCGCAGATAATATTGATCAGGCGCGGGGTTCCCTGGCTGAATTTGTGGATCAGGCCGATAATCTCCGGCGGGAAAAGGGCCGGGTTGCTGGGGGCGGCTACCTGCAGCCGATGCTGAATGTAGGTGGCGGTCTCCTGGGGGTTAAAGGGCATCAGGCAGTAACGGATGGTGATGCGCTGGCTCAGTTGGCGCAGGCTTATATCTTCAATCTTTTTTTCCAGTTCCCGTTGACCGACGAGAAAGATCTGTAGAAGTTTTTCTTTGTCGGTTTCAAGGTTGGAGAGCAGGCGCAACTCTTCGATGGTTTCCAGAGGCAGGTTCTGGGCTTCATCGACAATAATGACGACTTTACAGCCCTCTTCGGCTCGTAAAAGAAGAAAGTCACGAAAAATGCGAATAAGCTGGTCTTTGGGGCGGCTGAAAATCTCCTGATCGTTACTGGTGATGGCAAAATCATCAAGAATGACACGAAGGAGATCCTGGGGAGTGAGGTTGGGGTTGAGGATGAGTGCGGTTCGAACATCGCTGCCCAGCTCTTTGAGCATGGTGCGCAAGAGCAGGGTTTTGCCGGTGCCGGGATCACCGGTGATCTGAATAAAGCCCTCGCCCGCTCGAATACTGTAAAGCAGGGTCTGCAACGCTTCCTGATGGGTATGGCTCGGGAAAAAAAATTGCGGGTCGGGGGTTAAGCGAAAAGGCGCCTCCTGAAAACCGAAAAATGAGAGGTAATCCATGCTTAGCTCCGACGGCGAGAATTGACTTCGGCGTAGATTTTTCGGGTTCGCTGAAAGATTTTATGCCAGCCGGTTTCATTCAGGGTCTGCTGCAGAGCGTGACCGCAGATAAACTGTTCTTCGGCCACATTTTTCAGCTGCGTTGCCAGCGCCTTGGTCAGATTTTCAAGAAATAGCGGCTCGTTCTCTTCGGCAAGCACATCGGCTCCCTGCAGAGGCGGCAGTGGCAGGCAAGTTACTAATCCTTCATTTACAGCCTGCGGGCTGACCAGTTCACGGATGCCGGGCAGGTCGGTAACCACAACCCGGCAGTCACAGGCCAGGGCTTCAAGCAGCACCAGGGGCAGGCCTTCATAAAAAGAGGGCAGAACCATGATGTGGGCCCGCTGAAAACGGGCGGCAAGTTCCGTCTGGGAGAGGGCGCCGAGCAGCCTGACCCGCGAATCTTCAGCCGCGGCGGCACGGATCTCTTCGGCTTCCGGACCATCCCCGCTGCCGGCCAGCCAGAGGACGGCTTCCGACTCGATTTTTCTAAAGGCTTTAAGGAGCCAGAAAACCCCCTTGGCCCGGCTTAATTTCCCGGCATAAATAAGGGTTGTTCTTTTTTCTTTGGCGCAGAGGCTGCGACAGAAAAGATCCTGGCGATAGCCGGTGCCGGTGACGGTTACCCGTTCGGCCGGGAAAGTGAAATCGGCGATTACCCGGCGGCGCTGCTCATGGTTTAAAACCAGGACTTGATCAACCCGGCTGACGCCGGCGATAATCTGATCGGCAAGCTTGCGGGCCAGTTGGAGCTGGCGTAATTCGGTGCCGTGCACTGAGGTGATCACTTTTATCCTGGGGAATAATTTCCTGATCAGAGCGGTCATCAGCCAGAGGTGATGGCTATGAATAATGTCAGGGGAAAATTTTTTGACTGCAAGGTTCAAGATTCTGCTGAAAGCGGTTTCATACTGTTCCAGATGCTGCGGGGTGAAATCTGAGAAGCGGGTACTTGGGTAGGGCATGACATCACTCATGCCGGCAACCGGAAACGGCAGTTCAGGGCTTTCAAAAAAAACCGGGAAAATATTTTCCGGTTCGATTTCAAGATGGGTCTCCGACAGAGGCATTGTTGCCGGCAGGCCGCAAACCACGGCTTGAGTCATTCCGTCAGCCGCCGCTTCCCTTACCATCGCCTGCAGGTAAACGCCGCTGCCGGTTTTACCGGGGATCTGCGATAAACAGTGAAGGAGGCGCATTACTTATAATATTGTTTCCCAGGCTTTGCCGGCCGCCAGTCGGCCCTGGTTGATGCAGTCCGGAATGCCGATACCGCGATAGCCCGCACCCGCCAGGTAGAGACCTTGCTGCTGCTCGATAATAGCATCCATTGCCTCTAAACGTTCGAGATGTCCCATAATATATTGGGGCATGCCCTGGGGCCAGCGGTAGATCCAGCTTTTCTCAGGAGGGCTGGAGATGCCCATGATTGATGAGAGCTCCTCGCGGACCATGGCGATGGTCTCCTGGTCGCCGCAGGCGGCCAGCTCCTGGCGCTGGGCGCCGCCGACAAAGGCTCGTAAGAGAACCTTTCCGGCAGGGGCTCGATGCTCCCATTTAATTGAAGACCAGGTGACCGCCATAATCCGGCGATTGGCGATTTTGGGGACGATAAAGCCGTAGGCGTCAAGGGGGTGAGGAATTGCCTCTCGGGGAAAAGCCATTGAGACCGTGGCGGAAGAGACATAAGGGGTAGCCTTAAGGAGATCGGCCAGCCTGGGCAGTTCATTTTCGAGCATTGCCGCCGCGGCATAGGTTTCGGTCGTGACAATCAGAGCATCAGCAATGGTGGGTGCGTGGTTTTCCTCGGCAAGCAACCATTTGCCCTCAGGGGTGCGGCTGATTTGTGAGATCTTGCGGTTGCAATGGATTCTGTCCTGGCCGATAATCGCAGCCAGTTCGTTGACGAGATAGCCGAGCCCCTGTTTTAAGGAGATGAAAAAGGTTTTTTTAGGCCCCTTGGCCGGGGGTCGCTTCTTCATCATTTCAACCATCTTTTTCTGTCGTTTAAGCATGCCGACAATGAGGCTTCCGCCATCCTGTTCCATCTCCAGAAAACGGGGGAAGGTGCTTAACAGACTCATGTTTTCAGGATTGCCGGCATGAATGCCGCCGATCAGAGGTTCGGCCATTTTATCCAGGGCCTCCTGGCCCAGACGTCGGCGGACAAATGCGGCCAGGGTCTCATCACCACTCTCCTTTTTTTTCGGAATAAAGATATCACAGGCCATTCTGATCTTGCCCGGCCAGGAGATAAGTTTGGACGCAAGAAATGGGAGCGGTTTGGTCGGCACCATCATCATCACCCCTTCCGGGAGACGGTGCAGAGCATTATTGTCGAAGACGAAGGTGCCGCTGGCCCCGGAGCTGGTGTTGAGCAGTTCATTTTCAAGGTCGAGTTCTTTAATCAGCTGTAGAGCCCAGGGTTTTTCAACGATGAAGCAGTCCGGGCCGCCTTCAACCAGGTAGGGGTCATCTTTTTTCGTAACGATCTTTCCACCCGGGGCCGGCGCCTGTTCAAAGAGTTCAATGTCGATCGGGGTGTCGGCTTTGCGGGCCTGCAGCGTCAGCTCGTACGCTGCCGCCAGACCGGTAATCCCGCCGCCGATGATGGCTATCTTTTTTCTGGCAGTCATAGTGGTTGTTTACCAAATAAGTTAAAGGTTAAGCCTGCCTCTGATAAACTGGGCGAGCATGGCGATGAAATCGTCATCGGCATTGGCCGGCCGCGAGCGGCAGAGGTTGATCTGGTGTCTGGTGCAGAAATCCTGCAGTTCCAAATCAAGATCATAGAGGGTCTCGAGGTGATCCATGCTGAAGCTTACCGGTACAATAATGAAGTTGCGCCCCCCCTCCTCTTTAAGCTGCAGGAGATGATTTTCAAGCTCGGGTTCGAGCCAGGCCCCCGGCGCCTGGCCCTTGCTCTGATAAGCCAGCGAGCTTATGCAGGTGGTGGGCAAAAGCTCTTTGACTGCCTTGATGTTGGCGCTGATTTCAACAACATAGGTATCGCCTTGCTCAAGATAGCTTTGCGGAATGTTGTGGGCAGAAAAGATAAGCCGGGTCTCTTTATCTTCAAGCTTAAAACCCCGATTGCGCGCCGTCTCAACGATTCTTGCCGCCAGCAACTGATTGTAAGCGGCCTCCCGATACCAGTTTTCCAGACGTACGAGCTGCAGATTATGGCCGGCGCTGACCTTTTCAAGGGCCTGGTAATAGGCGGCTGAACTGATGGTTGAGGAGTGGGGCGAGAGCGAGAGGGCAAAAATTTCACCGATGTTCTGCGCCATCATCTCTTTTACGACAGTTTCAATGCTGGGTTCGGCGTAACGAAAAGCAAGAAAAATCGGCAGATCACCTAGTTTCAGGGCCAGCTTATTCCTGATTTCCCGGCAGATGGCGGGCAGCGGCGAGCCGCCGCCGATCGCCTCATATTTTTTTTCAACCCGCGACACCAACCCCGGGGGCAGGGCCTCACGACGTAACAGCCGCTTTAAAAATGGTTCAATTTCACTGAGTTTTTCGGGGCCGCCGTAGGCCAGTAATAAAATTGCTTTTTTCATAATCATTCACTTATTTCCCGAGCATGCCGTCTTTCATGCCGCTGTCGGCCGGATTGCCACCCAGCCAGATAGCCCACAGAGCCTCCATGAAATCACGGCCGGGAATTGTTCCCTTGACCGTCTCATTGATTGTTACAGTGGTGCCCTGTTCCGGAATATAGCTGATCACGACTCGGTCACCGCTGACCAGATCTTTATCAAAAAAAGCGTCGAAAGTGGCGATGCGCGGCTGCAGGCTATTCATTTTTTCCTGGGAATTGTTGAAAAAACCCTCATCCCAGCCTTTGACGATTTTATCACGGCCGACCTTACTGTGAATAAAATGCATGATCACCTGTTTGCAGGTATCACTTTGAATCGCATTCTCGGCATTAGTGGTGGGATGGGGCAGATAGAGGGCGCAGGCGTAGATGGAAAGGAAAAACTTCTTTCGGATCCCGGCACCGTTGAGGGTGAGCTCTTCGCCGTTAAGGGTTGAGCGGTCGGCAAAATCGACCCCTTTGATGGTCAGGGCCCCGGCCGCTCCGGCGCTGAGCAGGATCAGGATCAGGGCATAAATCAGGGTGCGAAATTTCTTGGGCATGCAAGTCATGGTTTCCTCCATCGTGAGTGTTAAAACTTATGGGGCAAATTCGACGGTTACCGGTTTTTTGATGATACCGGCGGCCTGGCCGCGGCGGAAGAGTTCAACAATTCCTTGGCGGGCGGCTTGCGGATATTCGAGGGTGTCGCGGTTGGCGTAAAGTTTCAGGTAGCGGTCGAGCAGCGCCCGATTATTAAGAGCCGGATCATCCCTGATCTCCCGGGCCAGCAGGTAGTCAATGACTTCTTCGCGATGCTCAAGGGCGTAGGCGATACTTTGGCGCAGCAGATCGGAGATGAGAGCGATTTTTTCCGGCCCCAGACTTTTACGGATAACGTTGCCGCCTAACGGCAGCGGCAGGCCGGTCTCCTGCCACCACCACTGGCCCAGATCAAGGACTTTGTGAAAGCCGCGCTCCTGATAGCTCAGGTTGCCCTCGTGAATGACGACGGCGGCCTCGACGATTTCATCCTTCAGGGCGGCAAAAGTGCGGCCGAAGGGGGTGATGGGAATAACTTCAGGAATGAAATCGGGGCAGATAAGTTTGAAAACCAGATAGGCGGTGGTCGAAAAACCGGGGATTGAGATTTTTTTGCCTTTTAAATCCTCAAAACGAAGTGGTTTTTTGCTCAAAACCAGAGGCCCGTAGTTGACGCCGATGCTGCCGCCATGCGGGAGCAGCAGGTAGTTGTCGCAGATGTCGGCATAGGCATGGATTGAGACCGCGGTAATGTCAACGGCAGACGTTGCCGCGAGCTCGTTCAAGGCCATGGTGTCGTGGCGCTGATGCTCAAAAATAATTCCTTTTGTCGCAATTTTTCCTTCGAGCAGGGCATAAAACATGAACAGGTCATCAGAGTCGACGCTGTAGGCCAGGGTCACCGGCTGCTTGGAATTAGCCACTATAAATCACTCTCCATGCGAATAACCGCCGTGGCGGCGGCAATGACCGGCAGTTGATCAATTTCGGTTAAAGCGTTACGCAGATCCTGTTCTTTAGCCTTATGGGTCTGCATGACGATCGCGACGGTGTCACCGTTGTGACTGCGTCCCTGCTGAATGACCGAAGCGATACTGATGCCGTTTTCGCCGAGAATGCCGGCAATTCGGGAGAGCACCGAAGTTTTGTCGTGGGCTGAGAAGCGTAGATAATACTGGCTGATAATCTCGCTCATCGGTCGATAGGGTCGATCAATGACAGCCGCCCTCTGAAAACCGAGATCCGGGATTCTCTGCATGCTTTTATCGATGAGGTTGCGGGCAATATCAACCAGGTCGGCAACCACCGCACTGGCGGTTGCCATCATGCCGGCCCCCTGGCCGTAGTAGAGGCTTGGGCCTAAGGCGTCGGCATTGACAAAGACCGCATTAAAGACCCCATCGATCTTGGCCAGCATATGATTCTCCGGAATCATCGTCGGATGCACCCGGGTTTCAATGCAGTCGCCCCTCTTCTTGGCAATTGCGAGCAGCTTGATTTTATAGCCGAATTCCCGGGCAAAGGCGAAATCGGCCGGTTTAATGCCGCTGATCCCTTCGACATGAATTTTGTCAAAAGCGATCGGTGTGGCAAAGGCCAGCGAGGTTAAAATTGCAAGTTTGTGCGCCGTGTCGATGCCTTCAACGTCGAAGGTCGGATCAGCTTCGGCATAACCGAGCTCCTGGGCTTTTTTCAAGACCTCGGTGAAATCGGCCCCCTCGTCCCCCATCCTGCTTAAAATATAGTTGCAGGTGCCGTTGAGAATGCCGCAGACCGAGTTGATCTGGTTGCCGGCCAGGGCTTCGCGCAATACCTTGATGATCGGAATGCCGCCGCCGACGCTGGCTTCATAATAGAGGTCCACCCGGTTTTCGCGGGCCAGGGCGAAAAGTTCATTGCCGTGTTTGGCGAGCAGGGCTTTGTTCGCGGTGACTACGCTTTGCCGGCTCTGCAGAGCTCGGCTGACAAAGCTGCGAGCGGGCTCGTAGCCGCCGATCAGTTCAATGATAATATCGATTTCGGGATTGCCGAGCAGCGCATTGACATCGTTGGTCAGCAGCATATCTTCGGGAAGCTTAACGCCGCGATCGCTGGTAATGTCGAGATCAGCTATTCCAGCAAGCTTAAGCTCCGCTCCGAGACGGTCACTGATCACCTGTCGGTTTTCAAGCAGAACCCTGGCGACGCCGGCACCGATCGTGCCGAAACCGATAAGGCCAACATTTATTTTTTTCATGGATAAACCCTTTTCTGGATAAGAGTATTTTTAGTCGAAATTACATGATCTGGCGTAAACCGCGAATGGCCTGGCGCGTCCGGTGCTCATTTTCAACCAGGGCGAAACGGACATATTCATCACCGTATTCACCAAAACCGATGCCCGGGGAGACTGCGACTTTAGTTTCGCGAATTAGTTTTTTGGCAAATTCAAGCGAGCCCAGCGCCTGGTACTGATCGGGAATCCGGGCCCAGGCAAACATGGTCGCTTTGGGCTTTTCAATCTTCCAGCCGATGCGGTTAAGGCCGTCACATAGAACATCGCGGCGTTCGCGGTAGACGTTAACGATCTCCTTGACGCAGCTCTGGTCGCCTTTTAAGGCTGAGATCGCGGCAATCTGAATCGGCTGGAACATGCCGTAATCAAGATAACTTTTGATTCTGGTCAGGGCGTGAATCATACGCTGATTGCCGACACAGAAGCCGACCCGCCAGCCGGCCATGCTGTAGCTTTTCGAGAGCGAGACAAATTCAACGGCGACATCCCGAGCCCCCTTGATCTGCATGATCGAGGGCGCCTTGTAGCCGTCAAAGGTCAGATCGGCATAGGCAAAATCGTGGACGACGAGAATGTCATTCTCTTTGGCATAGTCGATGATTTTCTGGAAAAAATCGAGATCGATAACCGAGGTCGTCGGATTATGGGGAAAGCTGATGATCATCATTTTGGGTCGCGGCCAGGTGAGTCTGGTCGCGGCCTGCAGATCATCAAAGAAATCGCGTTCCGGAGAGAGCGGGATACTGCGCAGATCGCCGCCGGCAATGATTACCGAGTAGGGGTGAATCGGATAGGCGGGTGAGGGGACGAAAACGACATCGCCGGGATCAATCGTCGCCAGGGCCAGGTGTGCCAGGCCTTCCTTGGCGCCGATTGTCGCAATGGCTTCACTCTCGGGATTTAAGGTTACAGCGAAGCGATTCTGGTACCACTCACAGATGGCATCCCGCAGTTTGGGCACCCCGCGTGAGACTGAATAGCGATGGTTGCGCGGGTTATAAAGGGCTTCCGAAGCTTTGTCGACGATATGCTGCGGGGTGGGCAGATCGGGGTTGCCCATACCGAGATCGATAATATCTTCACCCGCCTGCCGGGCCTTCATCTTGAGCTCGTTGACGGTGGCGAAAACATAAGGGGGCAGGCGTTTAATACGGTTGAACTCTTCCATGAGTACTATCTCTCCATTGTTTTATTTGATGAAGGTCGTTTGGTTGTGATTGAGAAATGCCGTTGTTCGGTTTATCCTTATACTGGTTGCATCAGCTCATAGCATGTTTATTCGGCTTTTTCAATTGTTCGTTGCCCGGCTGCCCGGGTAACCGGGGTCGATCTTATTTGAATTGCTGCGCGCGGCCCGGTTGGCCAGTTGATCGCAGGTCTCATTTTCCGGATTGCCGGCATGTCCTTTGACCCAGCAGAGGTTGATCTGATGGCGATCGACCTGTTCGAGCAGGCGTTGCCAGAGATCCGGATTGACGGCTTTGGCCCCGGTTTTTTTGTCTCTGATCCAGTTGTTTTTCCGCCAGCGTCGGGCCCAGCCTTTAGATATGCCGTCGACCACATATTTTGAGTCACTGTAGAGGGTGACTGCGCAACTCTCTTTCAAGGCTTCAAGCCCTTTGATGCAGGCTAAGAGTTCCATACGGTTGTTAGTGGTCTCCTGAAATCCTTCGCTCAGCTCTTTGCGGTGTTCACCGTAAAGTAAGACCACCCCGTAACCGCCCGGTCCCGGGTTGCCGATGCAGCCGCCATCGGTGTAAATAGTAATCTCTTTCATTTCTAAGTCGGTAAGCCTCTATGTCTGGATATTTATTTTTGTTTGAAGTCGGGGCCCTCTTCCGTCGGGACGGCAAAGAGTTCGTCAATGGCGCTTGCAAGCTCGGCAAAAGTGTTGAGGGTGAAAAGACGCTGGCGGAAGGCGGCGGCCCCGGGTAAGCCTTTGGAGTACCAGGCGAGATGTTTGCGATAGAAGAGCAGGCCGGTTTTTTCGCCATACTCACCTTTTAAGAGTTCGCCATGGCTAAAAATGGTATCGCGTTTAAGGGCTGAGTCGGGAGCCCACTCATGGTGGTACTTCAGGCGCTCTTTGATCTGCCGGAAAAGCCAGGGGCGGCCAAGGGTACCGCGGCCCAGCATAATGCCGGAGATGCCGGGCAGGTTCAGGGCTTTAATGGCGCTCTGGGGATCGTTAAGGTCGCCGGAGCCGATAATCGGCAGGGCGGCATTCACTTTGGCATTGAGGGCGGTTTGGCTCAAGAACTGCCAGTCGGCCTGGCCGGAGAACATCATTCTGGCCGTGCGCGGATGGCAGATCAGGGCTTTAGCCCCATGTTCAGCGGCCATTTCGATAAATAAATTCAAGACTCTGGTCTCTTCATCCCAGCCGTTTCGCACTTTGATGGTGTAGGGAATCGCCGGGGCTCGATTAAGGGCCCGCATAATTGCTTCAGCCCGGGCGGGTTCGCGGAGCAGGGCCGCTCCGGCCCCGGTTTTAACCACCTTTCTGACCGGACAACCCATATTGATGTCAATCAGCTGGGCGCCTGCGGCCAGGGCGATCAGCGCCGCATCTCGGATGATCTCGGGCTCGGCTCCAAAAAGCTGGGCCCAGTAAGGCTGGTCGCTGCGATCCGGGGCCAGCAGAATTTGGCTTTTACGGTCACCGTAGGCCAAACCTTTGGCGCTGATCATTTCACTGACGGCCAGATCGGCACCCCAAAAGCGGCAGATGCGGCGAAAGGGGCGGTCACTCAAACCTGCCATCGGAGCCAGGATTATCGGTTTTTGGCTGAACATGGGGCCTTTTACATCTTTCAGGACGGCAGTTCAACTTTTTCTTGACATGTTTTCCGCCGGCAGGGTATTTCTCTCGATTCTGCGGGATCTTTGGGAAAAGGCTTGCAACCCGGGCGCTGATAATATAGAAGTACGGCGCAAAAATGGTTTCTGAAAAGTTCCGGACGATGAATTTGCATATGAGTGAAGCCGAACAGCAGATCAATCCGCCGCGCCATATTGCCATGATTATGGATGGTAACGGGCGCTGGGCCGAAAAGCATGGACAGTTGCGGGTTAAGGGGCATGAAGCCGGGGCGGAAACGGTCGATCGGATGGTCAGTCTCTGCGCGGAGATCGGGGTTGAGGTTTTAACCCTGTACGCCTTCTCTTCGGAAAACTGGGAGCGGCCGGCTCTGGAAGTGGCGGCTCTGATGCGGCTTCTGCAGCACTATCTGCGGCGCGAAACCGGTCGTCTGCGGGAGAGAAATATCCGTCTGCGGGCTATCGGCCGTTTGCAGCGGCTGGATCTGCCGGTACGGCGGGAGCTGGAAAAAGCTTGCGCCGAGACCGCCGCGGGCAGCGGCATGACCCTTAATCTGGCGATCAGTTACGGCGGCCGGGACGAGCTGTGTGATGCCGCGCGGGCGGTCTGTCGTGAAGTGCAGGCCGGGCAATACGCCTGCGAGGCGATTGATCACCAGCACCTGGCCGCGCATCTGGGTACAGCCGGCCTGCCGGACCCCGATATTATGATTCGTACCGGGGGTGAATTTCGGATCAGCAATTTTCTTCTCTGGCAGCTGGCTTATGCCGAGCTCTATTTCAGCGATACCCTGTGGCCCGATTTTTCCAGAGAGGAGCTGCTGCGGATTATCAGAGATTTTCATCAGCGTGAGCGTCGTTTCGGGCGGGTTCCGGGACGTTGAATTTCGCTAAACGAGGAAGAGTATGAATCAGACCGTTAAAGATATTTTTTGCAATCGCCGGGTAAAAACGGCGGCGGTGGCTCTGCCTCTGATTGTTTTGTTTCTCTCCCTGGCACCGAAGTGGCTCTTTTTTGTTCTTCTGCTGGCGGTTCTGGCGCTGCTGGGCAGGGAGAGCCGGCCCCTTTTTTTTGCTGAGAGTGAAGTTCTCCGACGGTATGGTGCGATCTGGTTTCTGGCCCTGCTTATCCTGTCTGCGGCAGCTCTCGGCGGGGTGGCGGCGCTTGCCGCCGCTCTGGTTTTTTCAGTTTTTGTGTTGGTGCTGCTACTTTTCGCGGACGGTCTGGAGCCTGGGGCCCTGCCCCGTCTGGCCCAGGCTCTGCTCTTCATAATCTATTTGCCCTTCTTTTTCGCGCATTTACTCCTTGTCTGGGATCTGCCGGCCGGGCGGTGTCTGGTGGCGATGGTTTTTATGGTAACCTGGGGCGGTGATGCTTTTTCATATTACGCCGGCACCTACTGGGGTAAACATAAGCTTGCCCCGCAAATCAGTCCCAACAAGACGGTTGAGGGTCTGTTCGCCGGTCTTGTCGGCGGAGCCTTTTTCGCCCTGCTCCTCAACTGGCTGGGGCTTCTAACGATGCCCTGGCATAAGATTGTGATTCTAGGGATGGCGGCCAATCTCATCGGCCAGATGGGCGATCTTTTCGAATCTTACCTCAAGCGCAGTCACGGCATTAAAGATTCCGGTAATCTGATTCCCGGTCACGGCGGTTTTCTCGATCGGGTCGACAGCGTCCTTTTTGCGGCCCCGGTTGTCTATTACGGCTGCACTCTGTGGGTTCTCTAGTTTTGCCGAAAAAAACAAAAAAAATAGCCCTGTTAGGGGCGACCGGATCGATCGGCCGCAGCACGCTTGACCTCGTCGCCCGCTTTCCCGAGCGTTATCAGGTGGTGGCTATGGGCGGCGGTCGGAAAATCGAGGAGTTGCTTGCGCTGGCCCGGCGTTTTCAGCCGCAGCTGCTCTCCGTTCAGGAAGAGTCCGGGGCTGAAGAGCTGAGGCGGGCGCTGCGGGAGAGCGGTCTTCGTATTCCGGTTATGGCTGGTCAGGCCGGAGCCGTGGCCGTGGCGACGCACACCCAGGCCGAGATTGTCGTTGCGGCGATGGTCGGCGCGGTGGGCCTCGAACCGACCCATGCGGCTCTGCAGGCCGGTAAAGATGTGGCCCTTGCCAATAAAGAGTCGATGGTTATGGCCGGCCGGCTTTTAAACCAGCTGGCACTGAGTACGGGGGCGTCTATTCTGCCGCTGGACAGCGAGCACTCGGCGATTTGGCAGGCGCTCAACGGCGAAGCGAAAAAGGGTGTGGCAAAATTGATTCTGACCGCCTCCGGCGGTCCTTTTCGCGATTTTTCCGCAGAGCGAATGCAAGAGGTCACTCCGGCTCAGGCCATGTGTCATCCGCGCTGGCAAATGGGACCGAAAATTACGATCGACTCCGCCACCATGATGAACAAGGCTTTAGAAATTATTGAAGCCCGCTGGCTTTTTGATATCGTACCGGAGAAGATCGAGGTTCTGGTGCATCCGCAGAGCATTGTTCATTCACTGGTTGAATATGTCGATGGTTCGGTGCTGGCCCAGTTGGGTCTGCCGGATATGCGGCTGCCCATCGGCTATGCCCTGGCATATCCGGAGCGCCTGGCGCTGGAGCTGCCGCGACTTGATCTGGCGGTGCTGGGCCGGCTCGATTTTTTTCCGGCTGATCCCGAGCGCTTTCCGGCTTTAAGTCTGGTCCGTCAGGCCCTGGCGGCCGGTGACAGTGGCGCCATCGCTTTTAATGCAGCCAATGAAGTTGCGGTTGAACTCTTCCGCCAGGGTGAAATCGGTTTTCTCGAGATTGCCGAAACCGTCGCCGATGTTCTGCAAACGGTTGTCCGGGAGGAGTTTTCCAGCCTCACTGAAATCCTTGATTTCGACGCCCAAATCAGGCAATCACTTTTATAATGGTCATTGGGCGGTGGGCAGCGGTCAGTGATTTTACTGCCCGCTGCCCACCGCCCACTGCCTGCTGGTATTAAATCTATGTACAGTACCGTTTCTGCGATTGTTGTTTTAGGCATTCTTATCTTTGTGCATGAACTTGGTCATTTTCTCGTGGCCAAGCTTTGCGGGGTCAGGGTGCTGGTTTTTTCCCTGGGGTTCGGGCCGCGGCTCTGCGGCTTTCGAAAAGGTGAAACCGAATACCTGCTTTCCGCCGTGCCTTTAGGGGGCTATGTCAAAATGCTGGGCGAGGGCAAAGGTGAGGATGAAGGTGAGTTGCCGGTTGCGGATAAACCCTATTCCTATGAGCATAAAAGTCCCTGGCAGCGTCTTCTGATCATTGTTGCGGGGCCCGGCGCCAATATCCTGTTTGCGGCACTGCTTTTTTCACTGGTCTATCTTTTCGGGGTGCCCTCTCTCAGCTCGGTGATCGGTGAGGTCAATTATGAGATGCCGGCATACAGTGCCGGCTTTCAGGCCGGTGATAAAATTATCTCTATTGATGGTCAGGCCATTGCCGACTGGGAGCAGCTGTCGGCGGCGGTGCGGGCCAGTGGCGGGCGGGAGCTCGAAATTACCTTTGTCCGGGGCAGCGAGCAGCTGACCCTTCGGGTTGTGCCCAAACGTATCGAAAATAAAAATATGTTCGGTGAAAATGTCATTTCCTATGTTATCGGCGTGACCGCATCGGGGGCAACCGAAATCAAACATTACCAGCCCGGCGAGGCTCTGCTTCAGGGTTTGAGTGAAACTTGGAAGGTCGCATATCTGACGGTGGTGGGTTTTATCAAGATGATAGAACGGGTGGTTCCGGCCAAGGATCTGGGCGGCCCGATCATGATTGCGCAGATGGCCGGTCAGCATGCCAAGGCCGGTATTTTGAGCCTGCTCTATTTCATGGGCATTATCAGCGTAAATCTGGGGATTCTCAATCTTTTTCCGATTCCGGTTTTAGACGGCGGCCACCTCCTGTTCATTACGATGGAGATTCTGCTGGGCCGACCGGTCAGCCTGCGTAAAATTGAGATCGCTCAGCAGATTGGTCTCTGCCTGCTGGTCTCTCTGATGATCTTTGTCTTTTATAATGACCTGACCCGTATTTTCAGCAAATGAATCCGGGGGCAGGTCTTTTATCATGATTGTAAAATATGCCTTTAACCCTGGTCGTTGATTCCTGTACGGAAATTCTTTATGTCGCGCTTGTCGCCGGCGGGGTTCCGCTGGTTGATCTGCGACTTGCGCTGGCGCAGCCGCATTCAAAAACCCTGATGGCGACGGTTGACTGGGCTTTGCGCCAGGCCGCTCTTGCCCCTGGGCAGATCGAGCAGCTGGTGGTCGGCCGCGGTCCCGGTTCATTCAGTGGTTTGCGCATCGGTATGGCCAGTATGCAGGGTCTGGCCCGGGCGCTTTCGGTGCCGCTCTACAGCTTTGTCGGCCACGATCTGATCGCCTGCAAATTTGCTTATGTGAACCGGGTCTTTGCGGTTCTGACGGATGCCCGGCGCCAACAGCTCTACTGGACTTTGTACAGCAGTGACGGGTATAAGCCTACACGCCTTAGCGACTGCCGGGTTGATGATCCTGAAACCCTGGCGCAATGCTTGCCCGAAAAAAATATTTTATTGCTGGGTTCCGGGGTTGATGTCTACAGGTCAAGGCTTAAAGCGGCGCTGCCGCAGGCCGAACTGATCGGGGTGCCGCAGGCCCTGCCGGATCTGGGCTTATTTGTGCAGCTGCCGGTTCTGGCGGAGGGGCAGGCCGAGGTTGCCGACACTTTGCCCATGGGCTTAAGCCGGGTGGGTGAAAAGCTGGAAATGCTTTATGTCAGGCCTTCGGATGCGGAACTTAATCGTGATAAAAAACTGAGAGAACCGGTCGATGGCTGAAAAAAAACGCCTGCTGCAGATTCTTGATCTGCTCAAGATGCTGCCGCGGACAAATTGTAAAGAGTGCGGTTTTCCGACCTGTATGGCTTTTGCCACTCACGTTCTGCGTGAGGGAGCAACTCCGGGAAAATGTCCCTATTGGCAGCCCGAAGATCTCGCATTTGTTGAGCAAACCTTAATCGATCAGGGGGCCGATAGCGCCTATCCCGATCATCTTTTCTCGGCTCGCAAATTTGTTCAGGGCAAGATCAAGGATTATGATTTTGCTCTGATTGCGAAGAAGATCGGGGCCCGTCTGGTGGGCGAGGGGGCTGACGCTTATCTGGTCATTAATCTTTGTGAACGGTTATATCGGGTTGATAAGGAGAATGTGACGCCGCTTGATGACGGAGAGCATGACCTCTGGGAGCATATTCTGCTTTACAACTATGTCGCTGAAGCCGGCGGGCGGCCTTTGACCGGTAACTGGGTGCCGATGGAGAGTCTGCCCGGCAGCCTGGCCAAACGCAAGGCTTTTGTTCGCGGCTGTGAAGAGAAGATTGCGTCGGCCTTCAGCGGCCGTCCCGAGTTGTTGAGGCAGGCTCTTGCCATCTTAAAAGCTGAGTTTCCCGCCCTTGAAAGTAATGCCGAGGTCGCCGCCGTAATCTATCCTTTGCCGATGATTCCCTTTCAACTGCTCTTCTGGGATGCTGCGGCTGAAGATGGTTTCAGTGCTCAGGTTAAAATCCTCTTTGATGAAACGGTGCTCGATTACCTTGATATCGAATCGCTGGTTTTTCTCGGCGAGAACCTGGCCCAGAGGCTTATAGGCCTGTGTCCATGATCGAGAATGGTCATCAGTACCAGTGGTTGACGGCCTACGACCGCAAAAACATGACAGGGCATCAGCTCGACTGGCCGGGACAGCCGGCTTTCTTTAAAAATTACGCATCTTGTCACACCTATACTTTGCCCTTGCCGGAAAAATTGCCGACAGCTTCTTTGTTTGAGCTGGCCGAAAAAATCTCCGCTCCCAGTCTGAAACTCTCTGAAAAGCACCCTCCGATTTTTTGTGACCGGCAGACTTTGGCTGTTCTGTTACTTTTAACTTCAGCTCCGACCGCCCGCAGCACTTTTCCTCAAGGCGAGGTCTGGTATCGCAGCAACCCTTCGGCCGGAGCTCTGCAGCCGCTGGAAATTTATCTCTCTCTGCCCCGCGCGGACGATCTTCCGGCCGGACTTTATCACTATGATTTATTAAAGCCGGGTTTAAATCGGCTGCGCCATGATTCCGCTGCCGCGGCGTTTGCCGCTGCCTTCGGGAAGAGCGAAGCGGGGGACGGTTTTTTTTCAACCCTGCTTGTCAGTGGCATTTTTTTTCGCAGTGCCTGGAAATATCGGGCCCGGGCCTATCGTTATCTGCTGCTCGATGCCGGTCATCTCCTTGAAAATCTTTCCCTGGCCTTGACGGCCCTCGGGGCTGATTATGCGGTAGGGCTCGATTTTGATGATGCTCTTATTAACCAGAGCGCAGGTTTTGACGGGGAACGCGAGGTCGGTCTGGCGGTAGTTCGTTGGCGGACGGCGTCAGTATCGGCTGCGGACCGGGTACGGCTGGAGGCGGATGATCCGGAACCGGAACTAAGGGGCAGCAGCCGGGTCTCGACCCGGGAAGTTTATTATCCCGAGCTCAAAGAAATTCATCAGGCAACCTCTGTGCCCTTGCGTCAGCCGCCGGATTCAGGCAGAAGCCGACCGGATTTTTATAGCGGCCTGCAGGATTGGCATGTCATTCCCGCAGGTGTTGCTTTGCCGGCCCCAACTTTTAATTATGTTGATAGTTTGCGCCGGCGCCGATCCCAGCGTAATTTCATAAAAAGTGAAACGCCGCTGGCGGAGAACGTTCTTCACCTTTTGCTCGAAGGATTGTTGCCGGGCGGCGCTCAGAGCTCTTTGCCTGAGCCTGAGATTGCTTTTCTCGCAGCCGGGGTCAGTGGTCTGGTTGACGGACTCTACTTTTTAGACCGTTTGAGCGGACGTTACGCATTGTTTATGAAGCAGGATCGCCGGCGGCTTCTGGCTGCCGCAGCCCTCGATCAACGCTGGTTGGCGCAGGCGGCTTTAAACTTTCTCTTTTTTGCCGACCTTGAAGCCGCCGGGGAGCGTTACGGGGCGCGCAGTTATCGCAATCTCCACATCGGCGCCGGGCGCTTGGGCCAGTCCCTCTATCTGCGGGCTGCAGCCTTAGGTCTCGGGGCCTGCGCGGTTGGTGCTTTTTATGATCGTGAACTGGCTGAAGTCTGTTGTCTGCCGAAAAATTTCGACCCGCTCTATCTGGTTGGCGTCGGCCCCGTGGCGCAAGGTGTGCATAAGCTTTGAACTAAAAAAAGATTGCAAAGCGG
This sequence comes from Deltaproteobacteria bacterium, assembly GCA_016938065.1. Taxonomy (GTDB): domain Bacteria; phylum Desulfobacterota; class Anaeroferrophillalia; order Anaeroferrophillales; family Tharpellaceae; genus Tharpella. Next base: position 22,528 of record JAFGVI010000080.1, read on the forward strand.
CGAATGATGCTGTATGACTACACTAAGTTGGTATTGTTTGGATGCTTTTTTCAGGTTTTTAATTTTCAACTTGGGTTGATTAAAGAAAGGTAAAAAGGTGATCTTATGGTTGAATGTAGCAAGACGGTAATTGATGCAATCGCATTGGGCATGGAAGAGGAAAAAAAGGCCAGTCAATTTTATGCTGAGGCCGCGGCCAAACTTGATGGCGGACCTGGTAAAGCCCTTTTCACCCAGCTTTCGGAGTTTGAAATCGGTCACTATAATGCCTTGAAAGAGTTGAAAGCTTCGCTTGAAGGTGAAAGTTGTTATATCACCTATGAGAGTGCTCTGCTGGAGCCGATCGGGGTTGAAGGCGGCAGTGTTAAGCTGGATGAAGGAACCCAGAAGACGATATTTGATATTCTGACCATTGGCATTCGTAACGAGAAGAAAGCGGGCCAGGCTTATCGTGAGCTGGCGGCTGAGATTGAAGATCCCAACGGGGTTGCCATGTTCGAGAAAATGGCCCGGGAAGAGGATCAGCATGCCCGGATTCTCGAAGATCAACTTTATGATGTAAAAAATAAAGGTGTGCTGGTATGGGGCGACTAATAATTTTTATCGGTCTCTTGTTGGTGTTGTTGTCAGGTTTTGTCGCTTCCGCCGCTGCGGCGCCAGTCGATACGGCCCTGCTGAAACATAAGTGTACAGATTGCCATGATCTTGATCTGATTCTTAAAAAGCAGGCCTATACGGCGGAGTGGGAGGAGATTCTCGACCGTATGGTTAAATATGACAGCGGCGAAATAAGTCAGGTTGACAAATTGATGGTTCTGAAATTTATTCGGGAAAACCTGGCTCTAGATGGTCCGGGAGCGAAGGCCAGAAGAGGGCAAAAATAATCTTACAGTTACTTTTGAAAGGAGAGAGAAATGGATAAATATGTCTGTGATGTCTGTGGTTATGTGTATGATCCTGAGCTGGGCGACTCTGACGGCGGGATTGCGGCGGGAACGGCTTTTGCGGATCTGCCTGCAGACTGGGTCTGTCCGATGTGCGGCGCCGATAAGGATAGTTTCAGCAAACTCGATTAATGGAGCGATAGATCAATGGCAAATATAGTAATCGTTTATGATTCCCTGCGCGGCAATACTCAGCGTATGGTCGATGTTATGAGTGAGCTCTTCAGCGCCGCCGGTCATCAGGTTAAAGCGTTCAAAGCGAAAGAGGTGGAAGTGGCGGATGTCAATGCTGCCGATCTTCTGCTGCTCGGGGGCCCGACCTACCATAAAGACCTGATCAATACCATGAAACAGGTGCTCTTCAAACTGGAAAAAGCCGAGCTTAAAGGCAAACCCGGGGCTGCTTTTGCCTCTTTCGGGTGGAGCGGCGAATCTTTGGGGATTGTTGAAGACACTATGAAAAATCTTTATGAGATGAAGCTTGTGGCGGAGGGTGTCAAGGTTAAACAGACCCCGGTCGCGGCCAAGGTCAAAAAAGAGCTTGAACCTTTTGTGCAGAAAATCTTAGCCGCTCTTTAGCTTTTTTAATGTCACTTAACGACGCTAAACCAGGTCGACCCGGTATTTTATGCCGGTTCGACCTTTTTTTCGTCAAATCATTGACATTTTATCCTGTCAGTTGACGGAGGATTTAAAAAAAATGGCTCAGGAAGAATTTGTCAGAGCAGAACAAAGCCCTAAACCTTGTTTAATGTTGATCGGGGCCGGCGGTCAGCTTGGTTATGACTGCAAGGAGATCTTTTCTCCTGCTTTTGCGGTTAAAAGTTTTACCTCCGCCGATCTTGATCTTACTCATCCTGAGGCTGCCGCAGCGGCGGTGCTGAAGCTTTCTCCGCAAATAATAATTAATGCCGCGGCCCATACTAAAGTTGATGCCTGTGAAAGTGAGGTTGAACGGGCCCGGCTGATTAATGCGCAAGCCCCGCAACGCTTAGCCGAGGCCGCCAAGGTTTGCGGGGCCTTGCTGGTTCAGATTTCGACCGACTATGTTTTTGTCGGGGATCGGGCCCTGCCGCAAGGCTATAGTGAGTCGGATCCGGTGGCTCCCGTCTCGGTTTACGGACGCAGTAAGTTAGAAGGCGAAGAGGCGGTTGCTGCCTCCGGCTGCGATTATCTGATTGTGCGCACGGCCTGGCTTTATGGTATTAACGGCCATAATTTTCTCAAAACCATGCTCCGTCTGGTGCTGGCTGAGCCTCAAAGCGAGCGCAAAGTTGTGGCTGATCAATTTGGTTGTCTGACCTGGAGCAGACGTCTGGCACAGCAATTGCTAAGTCTAGTGGAGTCAGGTAAAAGAGGGCTCTATCATGCCGTTGGTGAAGGTTCGGCCAGCTGGTTTCAGGTGGCTTCTCATTTTCTTGATCTAATGGAGGTTGAACATCATCTGGTCCCCTGTACGACAGCCGCCTATCCAACCCCGGCTCGGCGGCCGGCCAATTCAATCCTCCTGAATCACAAACTTAAAGATGACAATCTCCTGCTGATGCGACCCTGGGCCGAAGATCTTGAACTTTTCGTCTCGCTATATCGGGATCAGCTGCTTAAAGAGGTTATGTCCGCTTAGTTTGAGCCGTTTTTGCGTTTACTTGGGGTTTTGTTTTTGCTGACAATAAAGAGGGAGAGAGAGATGGTTAAAAAAAATGCTCTGCGATGGCTGGTTATTGGGTTATTTGTCATATCTCTGGCGGCGTGTGCCGGCAAGCAGCCGGAGACGGCTGTGGTAGAGCCGCCGGCGGCTGCGGAAACCATGGAAGTTGTGGTGGAACCGCCGGTTGAACCTGTGCCGTTCAATGATCCGGGTTACGATGAAGCGGCGGTCTTTGAAGCCTTTATGGATCGGCTGATGTTTGATCTTAAAGCAAATTTTCTCGACCAGAGATTGATGAATGACGAAAAGCTTAAAGCCGAGACTAAATTTCTCTATTCGGCTTTTGTCGGCGAGGATAATTATGATGTCACCACCCCGTTGGGGCGGATGATGGGCGATGCCCTGGCCAGTCGCATGCAGAATGCCGGTCTGCAGGTGATCGAGGTGCGCTTGAGCCGCTCGATGCGAATACATAAAAAATTCGGGATGCTGGCGATGAGCCAGGATATGCAGAAGCTTTTCGACGAGCATCAGGCGACCTTTATGATTACCGGATCTTATACGATCACGCCGCACTACGTTTATGTGATGGCCCGGGTGGTCGGCAACACCTCGCAGGTAATCTACGCTTCAACCGGGGTCTGGCTGCCGCGGGAAGCGATGATCAACTATCTGCTTGATTTCCGTCAACCCACCGTGAAAGTGATGGCGGCCGATTGATCTGTTTAGAGGATGGGGTTTGTGCGCTGATGAAAAAAAACTTTCGGCATAGAGCAAGAAGGCAGGGCCTTGTCGGGATGGTCATGGCCGGACTGGGGCTGGGACTGGTTCTGCTGCTTTTGCCGGCCTGTAGTTCAAACCTGCCGCCGGCCTCTTATGATTATGAGTATGAACGCGATTATAAGGTCGGTCTCATCAGTGACCGTCTGCTCGAAAAAGCCCCCCCTGTGGGCGGACAACCAGAAGTGCTGGTGGTCACAAGTTTTGTCCGGCTCGATGATTTTTCCAAAACCAGTCGCTTCGGTCTGTTGCTGGCGGAACAGCTTTTAAGCCGTCTGACGGGACGGGGTTATCTCCTGCGCGAAACCCGGATGCAGAATATTTTCTACCAGGCTCCGGGGGGAGAGTTTGTCTTAAGCCGTGAGTTTGCCAAGGTGGCGCAGGAACTTGATGCCAAACTGGTGCTTTTGGGCACTTATCTCGAAGCCCGCGATCATGTACTCGTCAATACGCGTCTGGTCGATTTTCAGAAACGGGCGGTGCTGGCCTCCTATGACTGCCAACTGGTCAAAACTTCGGATATCGCCGAGCTGCTCTCCCGGTAATTCAGAAAGTTAATTTACATTTTAAACCCGTAGTTGAACGCAAAACCTTGCGCTTGGCTGCGGGTTTTGTTATTGAGTACGATGCAATTAGTTGCTTGTGAAAAATTAAAAATCACGACAAGGGGTTAACGCTGATGTTTGATCGTCTTTTTGTGCATACGCCTTACCATTTTCTGAAAGATTCCTTAGATGAGACCCTTGTGAATCTGGTTAAGTTCAAGCTGGCGCCGGAGATCTATTTTTCCGCCCTCAATCTGGAAGAGCTGGCGCTTGACCGCAGACCTCTGGAGCAAGCTGCCGCACGTCTGGCTGAGCAGGGTTTGCCCTGCTCTTTTCATGGCCCTTTTCTTGATCTTTCCCCGGCGGGTTACGATCCCCGGATTGTGGCCGTGACCAGAGAGCGTTTTCAGGCTCTTTTTGCGCTGGCCCGGATCTGCAAACCCGAGGTGATCGTGCTGCATTCGGGCTATGAGCGCTGGCGTTTTAATCTCAATATCAATCTCTGGCTGGAACAGAGCCTTGCTTTCTGGCGGCCTCTATTGTCGCAGGTTGAAGATCTGGGGACGGTGTTGGCGATTGAGAATATTTTTGAAACCACCCCTGGCGGTCTGCGCATGCTCTTTGATGAGATTGCCTCCCCGGTTTTCGGTGGCTGTTTCGATATCGGTCACTGGCATCTTTTCGGGGAGATGGATTTAAGTGAATGGCTGGGACTGCTGAAAAAACATATCATCGCTTTTCACCTGCACGATAATCGCGGTCGTTTTGATGACCACATGGTGCCCGGCGACGGTCTGATCAATTTTGCGGCTTTAAAATCTTTAGCCCGGAGCCACAACATCAAGGCTTTGGTGCATACCTTTGAACTGCATCAGCGGTCGCAGCTGCAGCGCGGGGTTGAGTGGTTTAAAAATAATAATTTATGGGTGTCTACAACTGATGGAATTTGACTTTGAACTGTTACGCGGGGTTGAAAAACCGGGCCGCTATCTTAACCGTGAACTCAATGCGGTCTATAAAGAGTTAACCCCTGAAACCCTGCATATGGCCCTGGCCTTTCCCGATCTTTATGAGCTGGGGATGTCAAACTATGGTTTTCTGCTGCTCTACCAGTTGATTAATCGCGAAAAAGATTTCTTTTGTGAAAGAGTATTTACTCCGGCCGCAGATTTCGCGTCTAATCTCAAAAGCCGGAATCAGCCGCTTTTCTCACTTGAGAGTTCAACCCCTTTGGGCGATTTTGATCTTATCGGTTTTTCCATCTCCTATGAGATGGCCTACACCAATGTCCTGCTGATGCTGGAGCTGGCGGAAATTCCCCGGGCTGCGGCCGAGCGTGGTGAAGCGTATCCTCTGCTGATTGCCGGGGGGCCGAGTATGGTCAACCCGGAACCGGTGGCGCTGCTTTTTGATGCAATTCTGATCGGTGACGGGGAAGAGGCGGTCATCGAGATCGGCGCTCAGGTTCTCATTGCCAAAAAAGAGAAGTTGTCGAAAAGAGATCTCTTATTGCGCCTGGCTCAGATTGAAGGGGTTTATGTGCCCTCATTTTTTCAAACGGCCGCCAGTGAGGGAGAGCTTTTGTTAGAGCCGCTGCGGTCTGATTACACTCTGGTTCATCGCCGGGTGTTTAACGATCTGGCCCGATTGCCGCTGCCCGTCACCCCGCCGGTACCGCTGATTCAGGCGGTGCACGACCGTCTTGCTCTGGAAATTTCCCGCGGCTGCAGTCGCGGCTGTCGTTTTTGTCAGGCCGGAATGATCTACCGGCCGGTGCGCGAACAGCCGCCGGAAAAACTGCTGGCGGCCGCAGTCAGCGGGGCCGCGGCCACCGGGATGGAGGAGCTCTCCCTGCTCTCTTTGAGTGTCGGTGATTACTCGCAACTGCTTGATCTGGTCTTGGGCATGCGGCGCACTTGTGCCGGTCTAGACCTTTCATTGCCCTCGGTCCGGGCCGGGGTCTTGAATGACGAACTCCTGGAAGCTTTACAACGCAGTCGTCAAGGTGGTTTTACGATTGCGCCGGAAGCGGGAACCCAGCGCCTGCGGGATGTTATCAACAAAGGTTTGAGCGATGCCGAAATCCTTGATACCATCGGGAATCTTTTTGCCCGGGGCTGGGATCTGATTAAACTCTATTTCATGATCGGTCTGCCGGGTGAAACCGATGCCGATGTGCAGGGCATTGTCGAGCTTTGCGGCCGGGCTCTGGCCCGCTCGAAAAATAAGCGGCAGCGCCTTAATGTTTCGGTTTCGACCTTTGTCCCGAAACCGCACACCCCTTTTCAATGGGCGGAGCAGATCGGCTTTGAGGAGACCCGTCGGCGGCAGGAACTTATTCGTCAGGGTCTCAAAGCGATTGCTCCGGGTCGGCGTTTAAACTTTAAATGGCACGACAGTCGTCTGAGTCTGCTGGAGGGGGTTTTCAGCCGGGGTGATCGGCGTCTGTGGCCGGTTTTGCTGCGGGCCCGGCATCTGGGTTGCGCTTTTGATGCCTGGAGCGATCATTTTAATTATTCGCGCTGGCAACAGGCTTTCAGTGAGGAGGGTCTGGATCTGGAAAAGCTGGTGGCGCAGAAATTTACGCCGGGCAAATCCCTGCCCTGGAGCCATATTGATTGTCTGGTCAGTGAAAAATTTCTCCTTCAGGAGCGGGAGAAGGCCCTGCAGGAGGAGACGACCAAAGATTGCCGGCTTGATGCCTGTCACGCTTGCGGGGTCTGCCGGCCGGACCGGAAAATAGTTAATGTGACGGCTCCGGCGATGGCTTTGACCGATATCCCCTCAGCCGCTTCCGACAGCGCACCGCCGACGCTTGCCGCAACCGTAGTCGGTGCCGATGGTCAACGGCACGAATGGCGTTACCAGCTCGCTTTTTCCCGGGGGCGCCGACTCGCTTATCTCTCACATCTTGAAAATGTTTCGGTTATTATCCGGGGCTTACGGCGGCTTGAAATCCCGCTGGCTTTTTCGCAGGGTTTTCACCCTCATCCCAAGGTTTCCTTCAGTCACGCCTTGCCGGTGGGGCTGGCGAGTCGGCACGAGGTTATGGAGTTTCGGACCCTGGAAGCGATTGACCTTGACCATCTGCAACAGGGGTGGCCGCAAGCCCTGCCCAGCGATTTGACCTGTATTGAGGCCTGTGAGCTCGGGGCTCAGGTGGCGGCGATTGATCGCCGTCTGCAAGGCTGTGTTTATCAGGTTAAAGCGGAAGGGGATAGCGCTTCGGCCTGGCAGGCGCGGTTGCCGGAGCTTAAAGCGGTGGCGGAGGCGGTGATGAGCGGGCAGCGGCCTCTGCTTTTACAGCGGCAGCGTAAAGGCAAGCTTCAGGAGGTTGATCTGGCGCCGCATCTTAAAGCCGCAGAACTTAGTGATGAAGGTGATTTAATTATAAGGGTTGGGGTTTTAGATGGACGTAACCCTAATATCTTTGATATATTAGCTTGTCTTGCCGGACTCGATTCGCGTCCCGAGACCGGCGTTGTCGTCACTAAAATGAAAAGCCTGATGGCGCTGTAAAATTTTTTTGCAAAAGGATGGTTGGTAGAGATGTCAGCGGAACTGATTATAAATGTCACTGAAGGTGAGGTGCGGGTGGCCCTGCTCGAAAATGGGACTTTGGCCGAACTCTTTTATGAGCGTGACCGGGGTCTGGGGATTGTCGGCAACATTTACAAGGGACGGGTGGTAAAAGTTCTGCCGGGCATGGATGCGGCCTTTGTCGATATCGGTCTTGATAAGGCGGCTTTTCTCTATGTCGCGGATGTGCGCAATGAAGAGGCCCTGGCTCCCTATCTGGCCGATGAAGAACCTGTGGTTGTTGACGAGGAGTTTGCCCTGGCTGAAGAGGAGCTTGAAGAAGCGCTGCCCGCCCCGCACATCAATGATCTTTTGCAGGAGGGCCAGGACATCCTGGTTCAGGTTTCAAGGGAGCCGATGGGCAGTAAAGGGGCTCGGGTGACAACTTACAACTCTTTGCCGGGCCGTTATCTGGTTTTGCTGCCGACGGTTGATCATGTCGGGATCTCCCGCAAAATCGAGGACGAGGAGGAGCGTCAGCGCCTCAAGGATCTGGTGACCGCGATTAAACCCGAAGGCATGGGCCTGATTGTTCGTACCGTCAGTGAAGGCAAAGAGGACGGGGCTCTGCTCCATGATCTTAACTTTCTTCTGAAACTCTGGGACAATATTAAAAAGAAAAAAGATAAAACCAAGTCGCTTAATCTGGTCTATCAGGATCTAAGACTGGTCCAGCGCATCATTCGGGATCTCTATTCGGATGAGATTGATCGTCTGGTGGTAGATTCCGATGACTGCTATCATGAGCTCAAAGCTTTTATCGCCAGCTATTTCCCCGATCTGCACTGTGAGATTGAGCGCTATACCGGGATTCAGCCGATCTTTCAGGCCTACGATATCGAGATTGAGGTCAATAAGGCCCTGGAAGAGAAGGTCTGGCTCAAGTCGGGCGGTTATATTGTGATCGAAGCCACCGAGGCGCTGACCGCGATCGATGTCAATACGGGGCGTTTTGTCGGCAAGAAAAACCTTGAGGATACGATTCTCAAAACCAATCTGGAGGCCGCCAAAGAGATTGCTTTTCAGCTGCGCCTGCGCAATATCGGCGGCATTATTATTATCGATTTTATCGATATGGAGACCAAAAACCATCGGGAAAGGGTTAATGCCGCTCTCGAAGAGGCGCTCAAACGGGATAAGGCCAAATCCAATGTCCTTAAAATATCGGAACTTGGTCTGGTCGAAATGACCCGTGAGCGGGTGCGCAACAGTATCTCGCGCATGTTGTGTGATCCTTGTCCCTATTGTGAAGGCTGTGGTATCGTTAAATCCAAGTCGACCGTTACCTACGAGATTGTGCGGGAGCTGAAAAGCTACGGCTATGATGCCGATGTCAAGGAACTGGTGGTCATGGTCAATGCCGATCTGGCTGATTATATTTATGACAATGAAGGCCTCGCACTCGATAACCTCGAATATGCCATGCGTAAAAAGATCACCCTGAAAAAGGTTGATCACTACCAGTGGGAAGAGTATGAGATCGTGGCCCGTATTTAAAAAGGAGAATTATCATGAGTATCACAAAAGAAACCCCGATTCGTGACCTGTTGACCAAATATCCGAAAGCGGCTGAAGTCTTTGTTGAGAAGGGGATGGCTTGTCTGGGGTGCGCGGCCTCCATGTTTGAAACTGTGGAAGAGGGAGCCGCGGCGCATGGCATTGATGTCGATGCGCTGCTGGTCGAAATGAATAAAGTCCTCAAAAATTAACTGTGGTTAAAGAGCGTATCGATATTCTGCTGGTGCAGCGGGGGCTGGCCGCCAGTCGCGAACGGGCCGCAGCACTGGTGCTGGCCGGGAAAGTCGTTTGCGGTGAGCACCTGGTCGAAAAGGCCGGCAGTCGCGTCGACAGCAGTGCCGAGATCAGATTAAAGGGTGAAGATATCCCTTTTGTCGGCCGCGGCGGGCTTAAACTTGATGCGGCGCTGCAGGCCTTTCAGGTTGAGGTTGCTGACCGGGTGGCGCTTGATATCGGGGCTTCAACTGGTGGTTTCACGGATTGTCTTCTTCAGCACGGAGTTCGGCGGGTCTATGCCCTGGACGTTGGTTACGGGCAGCTGGCCTGGTCTCTGCGCAATGATGCAAGGGTAGTGGTGATGGAGCGCACCAATATTCGTAATTCGGTGCGAGCTGATTTTGAGGATCAGCTGGAGTTGGCGGTGCTGGATCTCTCTTTTGTTTCTCTGACTAAAGTTCTGCCGGTAGTGGCGCAACTCTTAGAGCCCGGGGCTCCGGTTGTGGCTCTGGTCAAGCCCCAGTTTGAAGTCGGCAAAGGGGAGGTTGGTAAAGGTGGCATTGTCCGCGATGCAGAGAAACGCGAAGCCGCTCTTGCTAAGGTTTGCAGTTTTGCTCAAGAGCATGGTTTCAGCCATCATCAGACCATTACCTCACCGGTTTTAGGTCAGAAAGGCAATGTTGAATATCTGATCTATTTGACGGTAAAGGGTTTTCCCAAAGAGATATAGAACCAGAGGTTATAAGATAACAACCATGAAAAGAGAGTCGATTAAAGCCCAGCTTTTCGGCGAATCGGTGATCCGGGGGATGACCCGTCTCTGCCGGAAGTATGACGGGGTGAACTTAAGTCAGGGGTTTCCCGATTTTCCGGCTCCGCCGATGATTAAAGAGGCGGCCTGCAAGGCGGTAATGGCAGATGTTAATCAGTATGCCATCACCTGGGGGTCGGCTGCGCTGCGGGCGGCCATTGTCAAAAAAATGCAGGCCTTTTACGGCATGGCGATTGATAGCGAAACCGAGATTACGGTTACCTGCGGTGCTACTGAAGCGATGATGTCGGCCCTGCTCGCGGTGGTCAACCCCGGTGACGAAGTGATTATCTTCGCCCCGTTTTATGAAAATTACGGTCCCGATGCGATTATCTGCGGCGCGGTGCCGCGCCATGTTCAGCTGCAGGCTCCGGACTGGCACTTTGACCGGGTGGAACTGGAAGCCGCTTTTACAGCAAAGACCCGGGCGATCATTATCAATACGCCGCATAATCCGACCGGTAAGGTTTTTACCCGGGATGAGCTTGAAATCATTGCCGAACTCTGCTGTCGTCATGATGTGCTGGCGATTACCGATGAGATCTATGAGCATATAATCTATGACGGGGTTGCGCATCTGCCCCTGGCCACCCTGCCGGGCATGGCCGGGCGCACTATTACAATTAACGGAATTTCCAAGACCTACAGCGTAACCGGCTGGCGGATCGGTTATTGTCTGGCGGCTCCTGCAATTACTTCCGGCATTCGTAAGATTCACGATTTTCTGACGGTCGGGGCTCCGGCGCCGCTGCAGGAGGCGGCCGCGGTGATGATGGGCTGCGGCGCTGACTACTATGCCGATCTGGCGCAGTTTTACAGAGAAAAGCGGGATTTTCTGCTCAAGGTGTTGACCGATGTCGGTTTTCGCTGCCATGTGCCCCAGGGCGCCTACTACATCATGGCTGATTTTCGCA
>JAFGVI010000081.1 GCA_016938065.1 Deltaproteobacteria bacterium
GAGCAGTATCTGGGGAAAAATTTCCATGACTGAAGCAAGCTCGGCCAGGGATTTCTCTTCGGCGGCAATGACGGATAAGACCTGCAGGGCGGAAATTATACCATCGCCGGTGGTGTTGTGGTCCATAAAAATAAGATGACCTGACTGTTCTCCGCCGAAGTTAAAGCCTCCGGCCCGCATCTTTTCGACAACATAGCGATCGCCAACCTGAGAACGAACCAGCTTGATTGCAGATTCACGCAATACTTTCTCCAGGCCCATATTGCTCATGACCGTAGCGACGACAGTATTTTTTTTGAGATTTTGTCGGCTTTGCAGATAGAGAGCGCAGATTGCCATAATTTGGTCGCCGTCGACCACTTTGCCGGCCGCATCGACGAAAATAGCACGGTCGGCATCGCCATCAAAGGCGATGCCGACATCGGCCTTTTCTTCGAGTACCTTCTGCTGGAGTTTTTCCGGGTAGAGGGAGCCGCAGCCGGCATTGATATTCTTGCCATCCGGGTTGATGCCGATGGCTATGACATCGGCACCAAGCTCGCTGAAGACGGCCGGGGCAATCTTGTAGGCAGCGCCGTTACCGCAATCGATAACCAGTTTCATCCCTTCCAGGGTGAGATGATCGGGGAAGGTGTTTTTGAGAAAAACGATATAGCGGCCGTTGGCATCATCGATGCGAAAGGCTTTGCCGATATCATCAGCGGTCGGTCTTAATGTATCAATGGTCTGATTAAAGATCAGATCTTCAATGCGCGACTCCTCATGGTCGGGGAGTTTAAAGCCGTCACGCGAGAAGATTTTGATGCCGTTATCCTGGAAAGGATTGTGCGAGGCCGAGATGACCATGCCGGCATCGGCCCGCATGCTGCGGGTGATGAAGGCAATGCCCGGTGTCGGCATGGGTCCGATCAGAAGAACGTCTACCCCCATTGAGCAGATCCCGGAGACCAGTGCGCTTTCCAGCATATAGCCGGAAATTCTGGTATCTTTGCCGATGACAATTTTATGTCGGTGTTCTTTCTCTTTGCAGATGTAAGCCGTAGCCCGGCCGATCTGCAGGGCGGTCTCCGCGGTAATCGGGTCTATGTTGGCGATACCCCGCACCCCGTCAGTGCCGAATAATTTTTGCATGATTCTTCCCTTTTCCCTGGTTTTCTCAGTCTTGCCTGAATAAAATCGTCCCGAAATTCAAATGGTGTCGATTTTCGTTCATGGTTCAAATTTTTTGAAGACGACTTCGACTTCAGTTGGATCCTGCGACAGCAGTTTGACATTTTCCGGCAGTTCAACGACTGCGGGAAAGGTGTAGTAGCCATTTTCCCTACTTGCTGTCAGTGAGGCCAGGTCAACATTTATGTGGGCCTGTTTGCGGATGTCGTCGACCTGCATTAAAAGCGGGCATTCAACGACAAGATCGACGAAGTAGTTGCTGATGCCGGTGTGGCCGATCTCCTTGTTCCAGTTCTGAAAATCAATCCTGATCCCCTTGATGACGCGTTGCACCAGAGTTTCGCCAATCTCTATGGTGGCGGAGATTTTACCGGCAGGATCGACAAGCTTAAGTTCATTGGGAGGGGTTTGCAGGGCTATGTCGAGGGTCACACTTTCCTTTAACGAATTAAGATCAAGCGGTTCCGTAAAGACGACATTCTGCTTTTTTAAATACTCCTCGGAAACCCGGCAGAGGACGGCCGGTGGGTTAATTTTGATCGATTTGATCTGAAATCCTGACGTTAGTTCACCCATGGTTTTCATTTCAATCGGTAACTCAATGTTGACGAAACGATCAAGGTAGATGGTCAGGGTTTCGGGGTCAAGATTTACAACATCTACGCCTAAGGGGAGATCATTGAAAGTTTCCTGCTCCAGGCGAATTACATTTTTTCCGGTTGTCGCCTTGGCAAGATTGATACTGAGCGATGGTGGTTTGGAGGTCAGGGGGCGGAGCAGGGTTTTAGTGCCTTTGACCCGAATATGAATACTGGTAGGTACCTTGGTCATAATCGTCATGTTCGTCGGTATTGAAGTGAATTCAACCGGGACGCTCAAGGCGAGTTCGGTCTTGCTTTTACCGGAAACGAAAAACCAGAGAAATCCAGCCAGCAGGAGAGAGAGGATCTTCAGCGTCAGGTTTTCAAAAAAAAGGGAGCGTATTTGGGTCATTTTTTCATCTGTAATGTAATGAGCGGCTTATTGGTTGCGGAAAATTTTTTGTAAAGAGAGTAAAATTCCTGACTTGTTGCGATTGGGAGAAAAGATATTGTTTAAAACCCGACTTAAAGATTCAGTGCTCTGTTCTTTGGTTATTTTACCGCCGATGGCTAATGATATTTTGCCGGTCTCTTCGGAAACGACAACTGCAACCGCGTCAGTATCTTCAGAAATGCCCATTGCCGCCCGATGTCTGGTTCCGTACACCTTGTCAATCATCGGGTCGATCGCCAAAGGCAAAAAACAGCCGGCAGCAACAATTTTACCTTCGTCGATAATGACGGCACCATCATGAATCGGCGATGATGTGTTGAAAATACTGAGTAAAAGGGCATCGCTGACCTTGGCATTGATTTCAACGCCGCCCTCGACAATGCTGGGAATTTTATTTTCGCGAGTAAAGACGATCAGAGCCCCGATTCTCTTTAAAGACATGGTGTTGCAGGCTTTGATGATCTTGTCGAGAGAGTTGCTCTCTTCAGCCGAGTTCAGCGTAAAGGAGGTTTTGCCGAACTTGGCCAGGGCTCGGCGAAACTCATTCTGAAATAATACGATGACAATCAGGACGCTTGAATTTAAAAAACCGTTGAGCAGCCAGTGCAGGGTGTAAAAGCCTAGAAGCAGGGAGAGTTGGTAGATGATAAAGATCAGAAAAAGGCCGAGAAGAATCTGAAAGGCCCGGGTCCCGCGGATAATTAACAGCACCTGATAGATGAGGATGGCGACGATGATAATATCAATAAAATCAAGCCAGCGACTGTTGAGCAGGGTTTCGAAAAATTCAGTCATGGGATACCGATTGCGTCACATCAATGGCAGTGAACTATAAAAATCAATCTATGCAGCTGATTAAGAAAGGATTTGTGGATCCTTGTCAGCGCTGGCTGTGGTTGATGGCGTCAATCACGGTCAACGCCTGTTTGCTGGCGGCGACATCGTGGACGCGGACAATGCTGGCTCCGTTACTTAAAGCCAGAGCCACTGTGGCCACAGAGGCGAAAAGTCGCTGGTCGACCGGGTCGCCAGTGAGTTTGCCGATAAATGACTTGCGTGAAGTGCCGACCAGCAGCGGCAGCCCAAAACCGGTGAAGTCTTTCAGATATTTTAAGAGCAGAAGATTGTGCTCCAGGGTTTTGCCGAAACCGATACCCGGGTCGATTATAAGTTTTTCACGTTTGACCCCGGCATTCAGTGCTTGAGTTATGCTTTTTTCAAAGTAGGCACAGACCTCGGCGAAAAGATCATTGTAGGTCGGGTTCTGCTGCATTTTAATCGGGGTGCCCTGAATGTGCATGAGGCAGGCGTAAGCCCCGGTCGTGGCTGCCACATCTGCCATCTGGGGGTCAAAATTGAAGGCGCTGATATCGTTGATAATGTCGGCCCCGGCGCTGAGGGCGGCGGCGGCAACCTGGCTCTTGTAGGTGTCAATTGAAATCGGGAGATGCGGAAACTCCCGGCGTAGGGCTTCGATAACCGGAATGACCCGTTTAAGTTCCTGCTCCTCAGCAACACGAGCTGCGCCGGGACGGGTTGATTCGCCGCCGATGTCGATGATGTCGGCCCCTTGAGAAAGCATGAGGCAAGCCTGGGCCAGCGCCTCTTCCGTCCTCAGGAAACGATCACCGTCTGAAAATGAGTCCGGGGTTACATTAAGGATGCCCATGAGCAAAGACTGCTGTTTCAGGTCGACTTTAAGGCCGCGGCAGTCGAACCAGAGGCCGTTCTCTTTTTCCTGATTGCGGATGGCGGTTTCAAGCTGGTCGGCCATTTGCGCCAGAGAAAAAGGCTGGGCCCGCAGTTTCTGGCAGAATTTGCGAAACTGCTTGCGCGAGGCACTTAAGATGGCGTCGCTGTTCTCGGCACTGCAGTTAATGACGCCGCGGGTAACCGCAGCTTCACCGCCGACGGCGAGCATCTCCTGTTTGATAATGTTGGCGGCTGCCGCCGGAAGAGGGCCCACCCGGAAGTTGTAGTGAACCATCTTGTTTTTCATCAGGCTGACGCCGTGGATGTCGGTGCCGATCTGGCGCATTAAGGCAACGGCGTCGCCGGCCGTTTTTATATCCAGAAGACGAACATGGTAATTGCGCATGAAGATATTTCCTTGCTTAAAGGCGTGAGGTCTGCTGTCGGTTTAATACTCTGATATGAAGTTTGTCAGTTTTCGCAGAAGCTTGTCAAAAATCCAGAATTTTCTTAAACGTAAAAAGTTTTCTATCCGCTTTTTTTCAGCCGGGTTTGAATCCTGCGGGCGAAATCTGATTTTCAAACGAAGAATTGCATACTTGTCAACCTTAGCCAACAGACGAATCAGCGGGCGAAAAAAAGCGTTCGGCGGCAGATAGAGGGAAGAATTAAAGTCGATGATGGCCGGAGCGCCATTTTTATCAACCATTATATTACTTTTATGGCCAAGGTCAAGATGAAGTACGCCTCTGGCGTGTAATTTGTCGGCTATCTGAAGAAGTTTGTCGAAGTAATCTGCAGAAATAGGGGCAGAATGTTTTTTGATCTCTTCACCGTCGATGCGGCTGATGAGCAGGCAGTTATAATCTTCCAGGCCGATGACCTGCGGAATGTTAGTGACCCCTGTAAGCCGGTTGAGGAGAAATTTTTCATACATCAGGTTTAACGGTCCCCAGAGATAGCGGGCCGCCCAGCCTTTGTCGCGAAAATCCTTGGCGACAAGATCTTGCTCTTTTCGTGAAAGAATCAGGATATCAGGTTTCAGAGCTTTAGCGGCCTTGATTTTCCTGACGACGTCCCATTGTTTGCCCAGAAATCGGGCCTTGGTGGTCACATTCTTGTCGTTACTGGTTTCCGGCACGGTTTATTCTTCTGTCTGCTTGTGGCCGCCGATGTTTCAGGGCTGCTGGTCAAATTATGCAGAACCCGCGAAAAGCATACGTTTTTCGCGGGTTCTGTGGGGCGAGGTCGTGTGTGGATTATAGAGCCTGATCAGTTTTTTCAGGGCCGAGTTAGGCTGTCTCTTCGTCGTTAGGCAGATCCTTGCCGTTTTCTTCGGGTTTAGGGGCTATGCCGATCAGGGCATCAATGTCAGGGCCGTTGAGACTCTCTTTTTCGAGCAGGGCTTTGGAGAGTTTTTCGAGACCTTCGCGGTTTTCGCTGACGATCTGGTAGGCTTTCCTGTAGGCGTCGTGAACGATCTCCTTGATCTCCTCATCAATCTCAACCGCGGTTTTTTCGCTGAAATCGCGGTTCTGAGACATCTCCCGGCCCAGAAAGATATGTTCCTCTTTTTTGCCGAAACTGACCGGTCCCATTCGGCCCATGCCCCATTCACAGACCATTTTACGAGCCATATTGGTGGCACGTTCAATATCGTTGCCGGCTCCGGTGGTGATATGGTTTAAAGCGATCTCCTCCGCGACCCGGCCGCCCATCAGCACGATGATGTTGTTGATCAGGTATTCTTTGTTGTAGGTATGGCGTTCATCAACCGGCAGCTGCTGAGTCAGGCCCAGAGCCCGCCCCCGGGGTATAATGGTGACTTTATGAATGGGGTCGGTTCCCGGCAGAAATCTGGCTACGAGAGTGTGGCCTGCTTCATGAAAAGCGGTATTGAGTTTCTCCTCAGGGGTGATTACCAGACTGCGGCGTTCGGCTCCCATCATAACTTTGTCTTTGGCTTCTTCGAGATCCGCCATATCAACTTCATTTTTATCGGTTCGGGCGGCCAGCAGGCTGGCCTCGTTGATCAGGTTGGCAAGATCGGCGCCGGTAAAACCCGGTGTCCCCCGGGAAACAACCTTGAGGTCGACATTTTTTGCCAGAGGAACCTTTTTGGCGTGAACTTTGAGAATCCCTTCCCGGCCCTTGACGTCAGGGTTGGGAACCACGACCTGGCGGTCGAAACGTCCGGGTCGCAGCAGGGCCGGATCAAGCACGTCCGGCCGGTTGGTGGCGGCCAGCAGGATAACGCCGTCGTTGGACTCAAAGCCATCCATTTCGACAAGAAGCTGGTTCAAGGTCTGTTCTCTTTCATCGTGTCCTCCCCCTAAACCGGCGCCCCGATGGCGGCCGACGGCATCGATTTCATCGATGAAAATCAGGCAGGGCGCATTTTTTTTGCCCTGAATGAAGAGGTCGCGGACGCGTGATGCCCCGACCCCGACAAACATTTCAACAAAATCCGAACCGCTGATGCTGAAAAAAGGCACCTCGGCTTCGCCGGCAATGGCTTTGGCGAGCAGAGTTTTGCCGGTTCCGGGAGCGCCGATCAATAAAACCCCTTTGGGAATTTTGCCGCCCAGGCGGGTAAATTTCTTGGGTTCTTTTAAAAAATTGATGATCTCTTCAAGCTCAATCTTGGCTTCTTCAATGCCGGCAACATCCTTGAAGGTGACCTTTTTCTGGTCGGCGTTAAGCAGCTTGGCCCGGCTTTTGCCGAAAGACATGGCTTTGCCGCCGCCACCCTGCATCTGGCGCATGAAAAATACCCAGACGCCGATCAGAAGCAGCATCGGGAACCAGGATATCAGAATTGATTGCCAGAGGGGGGACTGGTCTTCGGGTCTGGCACTGATGCGAATACCTTTGTCGCGCAGCATTTTAATCAGGGTCGGATCTTCCGGTGTATAGGTTTTGAAGGCGGTGGAGCCGTAGGTGCCGGAGATATTCTGGCCCTGAATGGTGACTTCGCTGATCTGGCCGGAGTTTACCAGTTCGATGAATTCACTGATGCTGATTTCATGTTTTGCAACACCAGGGTTATTGAAAACATTGAAAACCATGATCATGATGAGGCAGATTACCAGCCAGAGGGCCAGATTTTTATAGAAAGGTTTCATATCCTGATTTTTTTTCATTGCAGACATAGAAATGTTATTCCATTGTTCAGGTTAAAGTTCAAAGTGAAGATAAAAAAGCCCTTGACAGATCTTGGGGAGTGGCCAAAATAAAGCGTTTTTACTATCATAGAAGGGGGGCTGCTGGCAAGGGAAAACTCTCTGATTCTTTGTTTGGCGGCCTTTTCAAACGGCTGTAAAGCTTGCAAAAATATATTAATCAGTTTAATAAGCCGGCTCCGGTGGTTGTTATATTTTTTTAATGTCCGATGATGGAAAGAGTTTATGAAAAAGTGTGTGGCGATTGTGGGTCGACCCAACGTCGGGAAATCGACTCTGTTTAATCGTCTGTTAAAACAGCGTCGAGCGATTGTTGCCGATACGCCTGGGGTTACCCGTGATCGGATTTTTGCTGATTTTGCGCTCGAAGATAAGGAGTGCCTGCTGGTTGATACCGGCGGTCTGGTCTTCGGGGCTGAAGATGCCCTGCAGAGGGATGTCGGCCGGCAGACCCGGGCCGCCGTTGACGAGGCCGATATAATTATCTTTTTGCTCGACGGGCAGGTCGGGGTCTCTGCTGAAGATGGTGAGCTCGCCCGTTATCTGCGGCGCAGCGGGAAGCCAATTTTATGGGTCATCAATAAATGTGAGTCCCCCCGGGTCCAGCAGAACAGCGTCGATTTTTATGCGCTGGGAATGGAGGAGATGTTTCAGGTTTCTGCTGAACATGGAGAGGGTATCGCTACGTTGAAAGAGGCTCTGGCTGATCTTCTGCCGCCCGCTGAAGAGAAAAAAGCACAGTCGAAAGACGATGACATTGTCAGAGTCTCGGTAGTAGGCAAACCCAATGTCGGGAAATCATCTTTGCTCAACTATCTGTTGGGGTGTGAGCGCTTGACGACCAGCGAGCGTCCGGGCACGACGATCGATGCTGTACAGATTCCAATTGTTAATAATGGACGTAAATTTCTTTTTCTCGATACCGCCGGCCTTAGGCGGCGCTCTCGGGTCAACGAAGAAGTTGAGAGTCTAAGTAATGTTGCGACGGTCAGGGCGATTGATTTTGCCCAGATCGTGGTTCTGATGGTCGATGCAGAAACCGGCATCACCGATCAGGATCTTCAGATTTCCGGTCTGGCCCACGAAAAGGGTAAGGCGGTGATGTATGTTTTCAATAAAGTCGATCTTTTGGTAGTTGCCGCAAAAAAACGTCTGCTTGAGATGAAGGAGGATCTGCTCTGCCGTCTGGTTGGTGTTCGTCGACCGGTAATGCTTGATATCTCGGTCAAAAGCGGTTTCGGCCTGAAAAGGTTTTTTCCCGAACTTGAAGCTCTGCACAAGGTTCATTGTCACCGGGTCGGTACCGGTGAACTTAATCGCTGGCTGGCGGAAACGGTTGCGGCCCATCAGCATCCCTTACTTAATCGCCATCCTTTGAAATTCTATTTTATTACCCAGGTACGCAGCGCTCCGCCTACGTTTGTTATATTCGTCAATAAAACCAAGGGTATTCTGCCGTCCTACGAACGATATCTGGAAAATAACATAATCGAGCACTTTAATTTCTATGGAGTGCCGGTGCGAATTTTTTTCAGAAAGCGTGAACGAGGTTCGAAGAGAAATTAAATTGACAGCTTAATTTTTCCTTGACATTGTCGATTAGATATTGCTAATGAAATAAACTGGTTAAGAAGTTCGAGTAATCCAAAGTGGAGCGGTCTTGTAGGGAAAGCGGAGCCTTTGCTGAAAGGTTGTCGGTTTTATATGGCGCGGCTTTCATCCTTGAAAAAAATCGAAATAATTTAAATTAGCATTGGTGCCGATACTATCGGGTTTTAAGGTTGTGTGATGAATAAATCAGAGTTGATCGAAGAGCTGGCGAACCGTACCAACTTGAATCTCAAGGTCTCAGAGACTATTGTCAATCTTGTTGTCGATAGTATGAAGAATGCGTTACTCGATGAAGAGCGGATTGAACTGAGAGGGTTTGGCAGTTTTCATATTGAAAACTATAAAGCTTATACCGGCCGTAATCCTAAGACCGGGGAATCGATTGAAGTTGCCGAGAAACGTTTGCCATTCTTTAAAGTTGGTAAAGATCTTAAAGAACGGATAAATAGTAATGGTTCAGAGTAATAATTTCCTGGAAGCCAGCAGGAATTTTTTTTATCCCTTCTTCCTTAAAGCCCGTTCGGTTTTGCGAGAGCCCGCCAATCTCCCTAACCTGTTGACCTGTACCCGTATTCTGATTGTTCCCCTGATTATTGTTCTGCTTTATTTTGATAACCGCTGGCTGAATCTTCTGACGGCGCTTCTGGTGGTGCTGGCAGCAATTACTGATGGCCTCGATGGTTATATGGCCAGAAAATATAATTTTGAATCGACCCTCGGTAAGTTGCTTGATCCTCTTGCCGATAAAATTCTTCTGCTGTCTACGATGGTCATGCTGGTGCATTTACAGCGCGCTCCCGCCTGGATTGTCTGTCTGATTCTCTGTCGGGAGACGGCCGTAACCGGTTTGCGGGCGATTGCGGCAGAAAAGGGCAAAGTCATCGCCGCCAGTGCCATGGCGAAATACAAGACAATTTTTCAGATTGTAGCGGTTGTAGCCCTGGTTATCCATTACTCTTTTCTCGGCGCTGATGCTCATAGTGTAGGCATCTTTTTTCTGTGGATTGCATTGATCTATACCATGTGGACGGGCTACAGCTATTTTAAAGAGACCTTTGCTCTGCTGATGACGGAGTGATTTTTCGGGCGGTTGAATTTTTCAGGCAGATAATCGGCCGGGTTTTAAAAAGGTTTCGGTATTTTCCGGAACTTTTTTTTTGTGTAGAAGGTTGAATAATGGCAAGAATCGAGATGTTTACCGGCAAGGGTGGGGTGGGGAAGACCACGATGTCGGTCGCAACGGCTTTGCAGCATGCAAAAACCGGTAAAACCCTGCTGATTTCCACCGATCCTTCCGGTTCGCTTTCAGAGATTTTTTCGCAACGCCTGGATCAGCAGGTAATCTCCGTGGCGCACAATCTTGAGGCGGTAGAGCTGACGCGGGCACTGGTTCTCGATTTATGGAGAGAGAAGTTTGCCGAGGAAATCTACACGGTTCTCTCCTCTTTTCTGCCTGTCGGCCGCGACATTATCAGCTATATTGAAGGGGCGCCGGGGATTGAGGAGGAGTTTATGCTGGATTATCTTCTGACCAAGTTTGAATCTGGCCTTTATCAGACCATCGTTTGGGACACGGCCCCGACGGTTACGACTCTCAATCTTCTCTTTATTCAGCAGCTCTTTTATTCTCATCTGACCCAGGCCCAGAAAGTTTATATGAAGGTCAAAGGGGTTTTTAACAAGGTTGACCCGCTGGCTTTAATCAATAAATGGCGGGCTTTGACGGCCCGAATTATCGAACTTTTGCAGACGGAAACCAGCGCCTGGGTCGTTGCCAATCCCGAGCGGCTTCCGGTTGAGCAGGCCCTTGCCATTGCTGATTCTCTGACGGAATTCGGGATCAGGGTCGATGGTTTTATCCTGAACAAGCTGCTGCCCTTTGCCGTTTGTCGCAACCATCCCTTCTGGCTGGAAAAATTTCAGGCGCAACAGAAATGGCGCGGAAAGATGCTTGAAGCGGCGGCCCCGCGGCCTGTTAAAGAGGTGCCGGAGATGCTCGGAGAGATGCAGGTAGAGGGTTTTCTGGGGAAAATCTCCGATCTTCTGCTGGGGTAGTCAGAATAGGGCAGGATCCGGAGCAAGGCCTTAAAGGTTTGAATCAATAGCCTTTCTGGTTTGTTCTATAAGTTCATTTATCTTGGTCGTATTTTCTTCCGCTTTGCCCTCGGCATGAAAAACGGGTGATTTAATCGCCGGACTGAAGGTCAGGGTGATAGTGCCGGGTCTGATGGCGATTTTGCCCTTGGGTTGCAGGTTGCCGCTGTTACTGATGGTCAGGGGCAGAATCGAGAGGCCCAGCTGTGAGGCCAGTATAAAGCCGCCTTTCTTGAATGTTCCCAGGCGGACAGCCGCCGGCATGCGGGTGCCTTCGGCAAAGAGAACAATTGAAGTCTGCCGTTCTCTTAAGATCCGGCCTTGTTCCTGCAGTCTGGAGATAGCCTCTTCCCGATTGCCTCGATCAATAATTATCGAGCCGCTGCGCTGCAGGGCCAGGCCGAAGATGGGAATTTTTGTCAGTTCCCGTTTGGCGACAAAGAGACAGTGCAGGGCCCGGCAGCTGAAAATTGCGTAGATGTCAAGAAAACTTTTATGGTTGGCAATGACCATGTAGGTTTGTTGCGGGTCGATATTTTCCAGGCCCTGATAAATAACCTCAACCCCATTCAGTTTCAGGTTTATCCAGCCCCACCAGTTGCCGCAGAATTCGATTCCCTGCCGCGCCCAGGGCGTAAAGGTCATCAGGCAGGTGCTGATAGCCCAAAAACAGGTATTAGGGACGATCACAATGGCGCTGCGGGTGGCGTTGATAAGGTTGCGCATCAAGTTAAGCATTGCTGGTTTTCCTTTCAGATTGCGGTTTTACGGTTGCGGCTGAGACGAATCCTGCGCGGGGCGGCGAGCCAGAAGCAGAGACAGGAGAGCCAGAGGGCGATTATATCAAAAAAGAACGCGGTCAAATATGAGCCGGAATGATCGAAGATAAATCCGGAAAACCAGGCTCCGGCGGCGCCGCCGAAACCTAAATTCAGTGAGAGCAGACCAAAGATGCGGCCGAAATGGCGGCCCTGAAAAATATCAGCGGCGATTGAAGGAAAAAGCGGGGCGGCCGCGCCATAGCCGAAGCCGAAACCGATGGCAAAAATATAGGGCAGCAGTTGTTTTTGTAGCGCTATGCCGGCCAGGGCCAGAACGCCGATCGTGGCTGCCGCCATGCCGATAGTATTGGCGGTTTCCCGGTTCCAGCGATCGCCGGAAAACCCTAACGTGATTTTACCGACCGAACCGCAGATTCCGAGCAAGCCGAAAATGGAAGCCGCCATGGCGGCACTCATGCCGCCATCGACGAGTCCGGCGACCGCATGCAGAAGTACCCCCTGAATAGCAAACGGGCCCATAAAAAAGCCTCCGGCCAGAAACCAGAAACGCTTGGTGCGCAGAGCTTTGCGGCTGGTCCATTCGGTGTCGGCCCAGCTCTGGTCGAGAATTACGATGTTGTTTTGCGCTTCGGCTGTACTCCGGCGTAGGGGTTCTTGAGGTTGCGGTGCGCCGTCGGGCAGGAGTCCGATCTGCTGAGGGTCACGGCGCTGGAAAAAGAGATTGAGCGGAATAATGAAAAGGACTAAGATGGCCAAGGTTCGGTAGGCATAACGCCAGTTGTGGATGCTGATGATATGCTGAACCGTTGGCGGAACGATCAGCATGCCGACTCCGACCCCGGCCATGGCCAGGCCTAGAGCCAGGCCGCGCCGTTTGACAAACCAGCGCGGGAGAAAAGTCGCATGGGGAACAAAACCGATGAGGCTGACGCCGATGGCTGCAAGTATGCCGTAGAGCAGATAAAAATCGAAAAGGTTCTGGGCTTTGGCGAGTAAGATCAAAGCTGTCGTCAGCCACAGAGCCCCGGCGGGTATGACCAGCCTGGGGCCGAAACGGTCTATCAGCCAGCCGGCGAGAAAAGCGCAGAGATAATGAGAGATGGTAAACAGAGAAAATATGCCGGCGGTGGTGGCTCGTGTCCAGGCGAAATCTTTTATGATTGCAATGTAAAAAACTGAAAATGAGTACCAGATGCCGAAAGCTACACCCAAGGTTATAAAAGATGTGGCGACAATGATCCAGCCGTAATAAAAAGGCGGCTTCAGATTTGTAGTTGGAACAGGCAAGGTAAACCTCTGACTTGGCCTGACGCGGGGATTACCCGCCGGCGGGGCTCTGGTCGGAATGGGTTATGGCATGAAAATCAGAGAAGAACCGGTCGGGTATTGTTAAAGGTCGGGTCACAGTCGGCTTTTTAGCAGTAAACTGTTTGCAATTGCAATATCTAAGTCATGCTGTTTTTTTGTTTTAGGGAGGTCTTCAGGTTGTGAAATTTTACCATGTATATTCTTTTTTGTTGCTGGCAATGTTTTTTATGGCATCCTGCGGTGTTCGCCAACCCCGAATGATGTTTGGTGGTTCACCCTATGTTGCGCCTGACAGTCTGCAGCGTGATGAGATAATCCACCTGCCGACCGGGGTTCGGCTGAGTCGGTCTGAACTTTTTGCACTTCTGGCCAGGGAGCGAATTATCTATGTCGGTGAAGGACATGATAATATCTATGATCACGAGGTCGAATTTGAGGTTGTCAAAAACCTCTGGCAACGTTTTCCGGGGCGTGTGGTTGTGGGGTTTGAAATGCTGGCCCGGGCTAATCAGGAGAAAGTTGATCAATGGCTGGCCGGAAAAATTTCCGAAGATGATTTTATTCGTGTTTTTGCCGAGGATTGGGGCTTGTCCGAATTTGCCTACTATCAGGAACTTTTTGCTTTTCTCAAATTGCAGAAGATTCCGGTACAGGCCCTGAATGTCAGCCGGCATGAGAAGATGGTTTTTATGCAGGGTCTCAAAAGCGGAGGCGAAGGTTCAGCCTCTGCTCTTCAAGCATCGCAGATGCTTGAAGATTCCTATCAGGAAGAGGCTCTGCGGGCGATGTTTGCCGGCCATGATCAAGGGCATGGTGATCTGGGAATGTTTTTGAAAGTGCATCAGCTCTGGGAAGAGACGATGGCCGGAAATATCGCGGCCTATCTTGAGAGTCCGTCGGGAGCTGATAAGGTGTTTATTGTTATAGCCGGGGGTTTTCATGTGGCGCGGGGCTATGGATTGCCCCGGCGGGTTTTTCAGCGTACAAAAGCTCCTTATTGTATCCTTTTGACCCATACCCCGGAAACCCTGGTCGAGAACCAGCGCCAAACCATGGAGGTTGATTTTCCGGAGTTGCCTCTCTATCTCGGAGATTATCTCTGGTGTGTGCCTTATCGTAATCTTAAAGATCGGCAGGTCAAACTCGGGGTTGGTTTGCAGAAGGCGGCAACCGGAATCGAAGTTGTAATGGTGGAACCGGGCAGTCCGGCGGAGAAATATGGTCTTAAGGTTGGTGATCTTATCCTTAAGGGTGCCGGCGAAGATCTTGGTGAACCCTTTGCTTTGTCGCTGTTGATCGCGAAAAAAAGTAAGGGTGACCGGCTGGAGTTGCTTATAGAAAGAGAGGGTAAGCGGCAAACGATTGAGGTTCAATTATGAAGCAGTCGGGCCTGGATAAAGATGTGCTGCCGGTTGATCCTGAAGAAAATCGTCAATATACACGTTTTGATCAGCTCAATCCTGAGTGGTGGCGCAGGCTTGCAAATCTGACAGCCGCGCCTGACGGCTTGATTTTTGATCAGGTTCGGGTGGTTGGCGCGGCCCTGGAGATGCCCTGGTTCAATCGCGTTCTCAGGCTTGAGCCTGAAAACTTGAGCCTGACTTATCTTACCGGCCGGGGGCCGCAGCCGACCTATCAGGACGGGCTGGCGGCTCTGGTTCTGCTCAACTATCTTGCCGCACACCGCTGCTTGCCGGCGCCTATGGGTTTGCTGACTGAACATCATCTTGTTGGCGGAACTACTTTTTTTCGGGGACCGCATGTCATGGCTGCAGTGCGTGTGGCCCGGCACTACAGCAGAGCCGGGGATCGGTTTCTTGAGTCAGGTCGTAACTGGGGCGGCGAGCCGGCAGCTTATGGCGAGTATGGCATTTCGTTCAGGATCTTTCCCGGCATAGAGTGGATTGTCGCACTCTGGGAAGAGGACGAAGAATTTCCGGCCCGGGCGCAATATCTTTTTGATAAAAACCTGGAGAAGATCTTCCCGCTCGATGTCATCTGGGCGCTGGGCAATGTCGTTGCCGCAAAAATGCTCAATTCAGGGTAGGTTTTGTCAGAGGAAAATCACCTGACTCCCCGGCGGTCGAAGTTATTCACGGTTTTAAGGTTTTTGCCAGTTGGTAAAGAAGTAGGCGTAATACATGCCGGCAACATAGAGTAGAAAAATGATGCCGAGAGCCATCAGGACCTTGCTCAAAATTTTATTGATCTTTTTTCTGTTCAGGTTCATGCTCTTCTTCCTGTAAAAGGTGATTGTGCTCCTGGCGGTCAAGGGAGAGAAAGGTGTTGCGGCTGGCCGCTTCGATATTGGTGCAGCTTCTTTTTAACGCAAACTCCTGGCCGATAAGGTAGACTTTCTTCTCCGCCCGGGTAATTGCCGTGTAGAACCATTTATTGTTGAGCATCATGAAGTGGCTGTTGCTTAAAGGGATGGCCACATATTTATATTGGCTGCCCTGAGCTTTATGCACGGTCAGGCAGTAGGCAAGATCGATAATGTCGCGAATATGGTCGAAATTGTAGCGGACGACAAGCGGGCCCGGATAGACCACGTAAAAGAGTTCATTTTCCAGATCAATATCCTTGATAATGCCGACAAAACCATTGAAGATGCGCTGCCGTCGCCAGCCCCCGGCCTGTCTTGGGTTAAATCCAGCCGTGTAGGAAGTGCAATCCATATCCTTGTTCTGCAGATGTACGACCTTGTCGTCAACTTTAAAGACTGTGCCGAAACGTTCTGTCTGGCAGAGGCTGTGGGGATTGAAAACCTCCTGCAGTTGCTGGTTTAAAAGTTCGGTGCCGAGCGGTCCCCTTCGTACCGGGGTTAAAACCTGAAAGTCCCAGGTTGGAAATTTCAGCCTTTTGACGGCTTTGGCGGCCAGTTCCAGAATCAGCTGGCGAATCCGATCATTACACTCTCCCCTGATTTCCCGCAACTCTTTTTCCGGCAGCTCTTTTTTCAGTTGAAAGTAGTTGGGAATCTCTTCGCGTATGAAGATAAAATCATGATAATTTCGTTCGTAGTCAGGTGGAATTTCACCTTTGCGGATAATATTGGCAAAATAGACCAGGACTGAATCTTCACTCTGGCGGAAAATCCGGGTTAAAGAGATGTGGGCAAGATAGTTTTTGCCGAGGATGTCGGCAAAAACATTTCCGGCGCCGATAGGCGGCAGCTGGGCCGGATCGCCGACCATGATGAAAATGGTCCCTTCGGCTACCGCCAGGGCGAGACGGTAGAAGATCTGGCTGTTGACCATGCCGGCTTCATCAAGCAGGATCACTTTGTAGGGCAAGGGTTTTTCCCGGTTGAATTCAAAACGGTTGTCGCCCTGATATTTGAGCAGGGAGTGAATCGTATAGGCCTGATAGCCGCTGAGTTTGCGGATGCGGGCCGCGGCCATGCCGGTAAAGGCGCAGCAGGTGATCTCTTTGCGTTCACAGAAATGTTCGGCGAGAAAATCAAGGATGGTTTTAGCAATGGTTGATTTTCCGGTGCCGGCATAGCCGGAAAGCGCATAAAGCCGCCGGCGTCCGGTGCCGATCAGCGTAATAATCCGGCGTTGTTCCGAAGCTAAGGGAAAGCCCAGGCGTTGTTGTTTTTCATCAATAAACTGGTTGACGGTTGCGAGTTCAGCTAGAGGCGGAAAACGCTCCTGAGAACGCCTGCGGAAAAAAGTTTCGAGAAAACTTTCCATATAATGAAAGGCTTTCAGGGCGATGCGCTGGTCTTGATCGACGACCAGCCGGTCTTTTTCCTGCATCGACCTGATAACCTGTTCAAAGGTTGTCGCGGCCAGTTTTTTTTCGCCGTCGTCCAGCAGTTCACTGAGCTGTTCGTGCAGGATATTCGGGGTCAGGTAGGTATGACCGTCCTGGTCTCCGGCTTCGAGCAGAAGATGGTGAATGGCGGCTTCAATGCGGTGCTCCGAAGCAAAAGGAAGGCCCAGCTTCTGGGCGATGATGTCGGCGGTTTTAAAGCCGATGCCGCGGATTTCAGTGAGAGAATAGGGGTTTTCATGGATTTTCTGGCTGGCCTGGTCGCCAAAGGCATTGAAAATACGCACCAGAAGGTTAGGCGTAATTCCGTGCGGCAGGAGAAATTCCGACAGTGCCCTGAGATTTTTCTGTTTGTTCCAGGACGTTTTGATCAGGCTGAGTTTTTTCTCTTTTATGCCTTTGAACTCAAGTAAACGGTCCGGCTCTTTTTCGAGAATCAGGAGCAGTTGTTTTTCTCCGTAATGATCGAGCAGGCGTTGCGCCAGCTTGTCGCCTAAGCCTTTTACGACTTTGGCAAGAAAATAGAAAAGCTGGTTGGTGGTCAGCCGGGCTTCGGTAAAAGCAAACTGACGGCCGAATCTGCTCATTTCCCACTGACCGTCAAGTTCAAAATCACTCCCCTCAAGTTTGCCGCTGTCAAGAGCCTCCGGCAGATAACCAACCGCTGTTAACAGCCGCTTTTCACTTTCCCCTTTGAGCACAACATAGCCGTTATCTGCATTAATGTAGCTGGTTCTCTTGATGCGCAGCTTGATCGTTTCCATGATCTCTTCGGGGTTAGGGGCGGCTCAGTTTTTTTGAAGAAGCTTTCTCAAAACTGTTTTACCTCAGTTGTCGCCTTTTTGGCAACTTTTAATCAGAAAGGTGGTTTCCTGCTTGCGAATCGGGGAAAAATAACCATTACCGGTAAATTGATTTTATTTTTTATTTCCCGCAGAGATGTAGAGGCGCAGGTAAATTATTTTTCTCTCGTTCAGTTGTTGTGTTGTCTGGTATAGTATGGTGGTTCGTGGTGATGCCGGTCTGAATTTTGCTGTGGCTGAACTTGATGGTTATTTTAGCCAGTGAAATTTATTTTTTTGTTTCCGGTTTGGCCGGGAAGTTGAGAGGGGGAAGATAAATGTTGATTACCGAGATATTGGCCCGAAATGGGCGCATGTATGCTGATGAGACAGCCTTGATAGAGAGAGATCCCGAACATAATCGTCGGCGTCAGATAAGCTGGTCGGAATTTGATCGGCAGGCGAATCAGATTGCCAACCTCCTCCGTTCCCGGGGGGTGGGGCCGGGCAGTCGGGTAGTGCATCTTTTTATGAACTCTTTAGAATGGCTGCCTCTTTATTTCGGTATCTTGCGCAGCGGGGCCTGGGTGGTGCCGCTTAATTTTCGTTTTGACAGTGAAAATATCAGACATTGTGTGAATGTGGCTGAAGCCGACGTTATTTTCTTCGGGCCTGAGTTTTTCGACCGGGTGGCTGCTGTCAAAGAACAGCTGGTGACGGTTCAACACTTTTTTAGTCTGGGGGACTGTAAGCTTGCCGGCGTGGAAAATTATCTCAAGCTGCTTGATGCCTGCTCCAGTGAAGACCCGCAGCTGGAGCTTCATTATGAAGACAGTGCGGCTCTCTATTTTACGTCCGGTACTACCGGGATGCCGAAACCGATTCTCCTGACTCATGGCAACCTGGAGTCATCCTGCATCGTGGAAAACCGTCATCACCTGCAGACCCATGATGACAACTTTATTCTGATTCCGCCTCTTTATCACACCGGTGCCAAGATGCACTGGTTTGGTAATTTCATTGTCGGGGCCAAAGCCGTTATTCTCAAGGGGGCAAAACCGGAGTGGATTCTGGAGACGGTTTCGGAAGAACGGGGCACGATTGTCTGGCTTCTGGTGCCCTGGGCTCAGGATATTCTGACCGCGATTGAGGATGGTACTGTTGATCTTGAAAAATACAATCTCAAGCAGTGGCGCCTGATGCATATCGGGGCCCAGCCGGTGCCGCCGAGTCTGGTGCGCGAGTGGTTGAAGATCTTTCCGGATCAGGAGTATGATACCAATTACGGCTTAAGTGAGTCGACCGGTCCCGGTTGTGTTCATCTCGGAATGGGCAATACGCATAAAGTCGGCGCTATCGGCATTCCCGGCTTTGACTGGGAGTGCCGGGTGGTGGATGTTCTGGGCCAGCCTTTGCCCCAGGGCGAAAAGGGCGAGCTCGTAGTCCGGGGGCCGGGGGTAATGCGTGAGTATTTTAATAATCCGGCGGAGACGGATCGTGCCTTAAGGGACGGCTGGCTGCACACCGGTGATATTGCTCGGGTTGATGAGGATGGTTTTATCTTTTTGGTAGACCGTAAGAAAGATATTATTATTACCGGTGGAGAAAATATTTTTCCGGTGGAAATTGAAGATTTTCTTCAGGGGCATAAGGATATTAATGATGTTGCTGTAATCGGTTTGCCGGATGAGCGTCTGGGTGAATCAATTGCTGCAATTATTGATCTTAAACCTGGGCGGCGTCTGCAGCAGGAAGATCTGGAAACCTTTTGTCAGGCGTTGCCCCGTTACAAACGTCCGCGGCGCTTCATCTTTGATGATGTACCGAGAAATCCGACCGGTAAGATTGAAAAGCCAAAACTGCGGGAAAAATATGCTGGTCATCAGGAGATGTTTAAGTTATAAGCTGTTAGGTGGGATATACCGTCGCCGGTTTTCAGCGGTCTTTAGTGTTTTTTTGGAACTGGCGGAATTTTTCATAAACAGGTCGGAAAATGTTTTTATTTCGCAAAGAGCAGCGTGAGCACAATCTTTTGCAGCAGAGGATGACCAAGGTTAATACGGCGGTTGCCAAACTCTTTGACGGACCCTCGATAGCGCGGGTTGGCAAAGAGCTTGGCCTTCTGGGCAAGGATAATAAACTGAGACTGGAAAAAGGCGGCGATTCCAGCGCTCTGGTAGACCTTCTTATTTTTCGTGAACTGCTTGACGGCCGCTCTCCGGTAACGGTCTATCTTGAACAGCAGAATGATGAATTCTTTCCGGCTCTGCAACGCGAGCTACTCGAAGCCTATCTTGGGGAGTCCCGGTTTTCAGTTTTTCAGATGATCAGCCGCCGGGAACGCCGTTTTCTTGAACTCAAACCCCTGCTGCCGGATGGTGATGCCATTGTTTTAGATGATGCGGTTTTGGCCAAGGTGGCCGATGATGACTGGATTCTGGCCGGACGTTTTATTCCCTGGAAGGGTAACTGGATTCATGCTGACGTCATTTATGCTTTTGATGGCAGTGCCAGAGAAAAAATATTTTTTGAGTTTGATAAAGTCGACCCGGTAACCGATCAATCTTTTCTTGCCTCCCCCGAACGTTACCCGCATTTTTTCTTTCGCATCTATCGAGAGTTCGGCATTCCTCTCGGCAACCGCTGAGAGCTAACCATTAAACTCCTTTAATTATAAATAATTATAGAGATTTTTCTTGCATTGTCTCTTTTTTTTGTTATATTAGCACTCAACACGTTAGAGTGCTAATAATTTTGGAGGTTGATAATAATGGAAAGATCATTAGCTTTAGTCACGACTGACTCTTTTTCGAGTTATATCGCCGAAATTAATCGTATTCCGTTGCTGACTCCGGAAGAAGAGACCGAGCTGGCCCTGCGTTATAAAGAACATAGAGCGCTGGCCGACGCGCATCGACTGGTAACTGCAAACCTGCGTTTTGTGGTTAAAATCGCCGGCGAATATCGCGGCTACCGGATGCGGATGATGGATCTTATTCAGGAAGGTAACATGGGCCTGATGCGGGCCGTAAAAAAATTTGATCCCGACCGGGGCTATCGCTTGATCTCTTACGCTGTCTGGTGGATCAGGGCCTACATTCAGGCCTACATTATCCGTTCCTGGAGTCTGGTTAAGGTTGGCACCACGCAGTTGCAGAAGAAGCTTTTTTTCAAACTGGGAAAGGTTCGGGGTTTTCTTGATGGTGATGAGCTCGATACGGCCGAAATCAAAGCGTTGATTGACAGCTCTGATGACGATGACAAAGTCAGGGACTTCTGTCAGCGGCTTAATGCCCGCGATTTCTCTCTTGACCGTTCAATCACCGACAGCGATACTACCTATCTTGATCTTTTGGCGGATGAGAGTGACGGTCAGGAAGCGCTGCTGCTGGCCCGGGAAACCGAAGATAACCGCCGGCTGATGATTGATCAGGCTTTGCAGCATCTGACCCCGCGCGAGCAGGAGGTTATTGCCGGGCGCTTCTTTGCCGAGGCTGCCAAAACCCTGCAGGATGTCGGCGATGAACTCGGCATCACCCGGGAACGGGTGCGTCAGTTAGAAAGTAATGCCCTGAAAAAACTCCACAAAATTCTCGGAGCCAATGTTGAAATGCTGGTGGCGACGTAAGCCTGAAAAAATGAAATGCAAAAAAGAGGGGCCGTTACCGGCCCCTCTTTTTGTATCTTCATCTATGGTGGTAATTAGTTTCTCTTCCGCCGGATACCAAGCAGACCCAGAAAACCCGAACCCAGCAACCAGACCGCGCCGGGCACCGGAACCGGGGCAACGTTGATCTTGTAATCTTCGGTTTCGCCTTGAGAGAGATATCCTGTTGCTTGTATCTGAGAGCCAAAATTCCACGCAACGGCAACATCATTTTGA
>JAFGVI010000082.1 GCA_016938065.1 Deltaproteobacteria bacterium
ACAAAGTTGGGCAGGCCGCGGGAAACATCGACCTCAACCTCAACCGGCAGGGCTTTGATGCCGGCCAGGGAAGCGCTTTTAATGGTGGTAAACATCGGACATGAAATCTCTTCTGCCGGGCAGCAGGGTCGCGGTGAAAGTTTTATGGCTCTCTCTATCTCTTGCCTGTCGGTGAAAGTCAAGATCAAAAAGTTTGTTGACTTGTGGCCGGAAACTTATTAAGGCTTGCGCCTTCGAAAAAAATCTGCGGGGTTAATATGATTTTAACAGGATTGGGCTAATGGAAGCGTTGGGCCGACATCTGCTGGTGGAATTTTTTTCCTGCCGCCGGGAGCTGCTTGATGATCTGGAGCGGGTTGAGGACTTGATGAAGGAGGCCGCCCGGCTTTCCGGGGCGACTATTGTGCAGTCGGTTTTTCACCGTTTTCAGCCGCACGGCATCAGTGGGGTGGTGGTAATTGCTGAGTCTCATCTGGCAATTCACACTTGGCCCGAGCATGGTTACGCGGCGGTCGATTTTTTTACCTGCGGGGCCGATATCGACTACTGGGCGGCGCACGATTTTCTGAAAAAGGTTTTTGCCGCCGCCGATTCCGAGGTCCGGGAGCTCCTGCGCGGGGGCGAGCGGGATAGCGCCGGTCGTCTGGTACGCCGGCGCGAGGTCTGCGGGGTATGAGTTCAATCGGGCATAATTCTTTAATTGAGCGCGATAGCGCCGTGCTCTGGCACCCTTACGCGGCGGCACCGGCGCCCCTGCCGCCCTATCCTGTGAAATCAGCTTGCGGCACCCGTCTGACCCTGCATGACGGCCGCCGGCTGATCGATGGCATGTCTTCGTGGTGGGCCGTGATTCACGGTTATAATCATCCCTTTCTCAATGCCGCGATTAAAGAGCAGCTTGAGGATATGGCGCATGTCATGTTCGGCGGTCTGACCCATGAACCGGCCATTCTTTTAGCCGAAAAACTTCTGGCCATCGCCCCGCCGGGGCTGGGCCGGGTTTTTTTCAGTGATTCGGGTTCGGTGGCGGTCGAAGTTGCCATTAAAATGGCGCTGCAGTACTGGATCTCTCTGGGAAAACCGTTAAAAAAACGTCTTCTGACAATTCGTCATGGTTATCACGGCGATACCTTTGCGACGATGTCGGTCTGCGATCCGGTCAACGGCATGCACCATCTTTTCAGTGATTTGCTGATGCCTCAGGTTTTTGCCCGGGCGCCGCAGATTCCTTTTGCTGGAGTCTGGGATGAAAGTGAAATGGACGAGCTCAAAGAGCTCCTTGCTATCCACCACCAGGAGTTGGCGGCAATCATTCTGGAGCCGATTGTTCAGGGGGCCGGGGGCATGCGCTTTTATCATCCGCAATATTTAAGCCGGGTCAGAGCTTTATGTGATGAGTATGATCTGCTTCTGATTGCCGATGAGGTGGCAACCGGTTTTGGCCGCACCGGTGAACTTTTTGCCTGTAATCATGCTCAAGTGACCCCTGATATTCTCTGTCTCGGCAAAGCTCTGACCGGGGGCTATCTGAGTTTTGCCGCGACCCTGTGCAAAAGCTTTGTCTGCGAAGTTATTTCGCAGAATGAGCCGGGCATCCTTATGCATGGGCCGACCTTTATGGCCAATCCTCTGGCTTGCGCTGTCTCACTGGCCAGTATCAAGCTGCTTGAAGACTCTTTCTGGCAGGAATCTGTAGGCGCCATTGCGGGTTGGCTTGAATCAGGCCTGGCGCCCTGTCGGGAGCTGCCGGCGGTCAGGGAGGTGCGGGTGCTGGGGGCGATCGGTGTGGTCGAAACCCGGGAGCCGGTCGATGTCGCCAGGGTGCAGGCGCGGGTTGTGGCCCGCGGGGTCTGGCTTCGTCCCTTTGCTCATCTCTGCTATACCATGCCCCCTTTTGTCTGTACAGCCGAAGAGGTCGGACAGATCTGTGCGGCTCTCTATGCCGCTCTTGTCTGAGCTTTTGTTTCGCGGCACACTTTTAGTTGCTTTGCCGGGCAGCTTTATAGTATAAACGGCGCCGGTTTTTATTTTGCGGTTTTATATAAGGAGATCAATTCATCTTTTTGTTGTATTTTGTCGGGGCTGATGTTTGATCTTTTCATGTTAAGAGTTATGGAGACCTGAAATGGACGCTGAACAACTTGAACAATTCCGCCAGGTGCTGCTGGCCAAGAAGAATGAGGTTGAGGAACGGGTAGAGCAGCTCAAAAATGGTGATATTCACACCAACAAGGATGATCTCTATGATGATGTTGATGCCGCCAGCGTTGATGCCGATCACAGTCTGCTCTTCCGGATTCGCGGTCGTGAAGCTCATCTGATCAAAAAAATCAATGAAGCTCTGGAACAGATCGATAATGGTACTTATGGCATCTGT
Organism: Deltaproteobacteria bacterium; assembly: GCA_016938065.1. Taxonomy (GTDB): domain Bacteria; phylum Desulfobacterota; class Anaeroferrophillalia; order Anaeroferrophillales; family Tharpellaceae; genus Tharpella. The sequence goes on from JAFGVI010000082.1 coordinate 2,378, forward strand.
GCCGAGTGCGGTGAGGAAATTAATATCGAAAGGCTGAAAGCCCGGCCGGTAGCGCCTCTCTGCATTGCCTGTAAGGAAGAGCAGGAAAAGATGGAAAAACGCAAAGGTCGCTGAAGTTAAAACAGGAAAAAAGATGAATCCAGAGTACAATCCCCATGCAATAGAAGAAAAATGGCAGGCCCGCTGGCTTGAGGAGAAAACCTTTGCAACCGGTCGCGGTGGTGAAAAGTATTATCTTCTCGAAATGTTTCCCTATCCCTCCGGCAAGATTCACATGGGCCATGTGCGCAACTACTCGATTGGTGATGTCGTGGCCCGCTACCAGCGCATGCTGGGGCGTGATGTCCTGCACCCGATGGGTTGGGACGCCTTCGGTATGCCCGCTGAAAATGCGGCGATTGCGCATAAGGTTCATCCGGCATCCTGGACGCGGCGCAATATCGAGGAGATGCGTTTACAGCTGCAGCGCATGGGTTTCAGTTATGACTGGGATCGTGAGCTCGCAACCTGCGACCCCTCCTACTATCGCTGGGAACAGCTCTTTTTTACCCAGATGCTGGAAAAAGATCTGGTCTACAAGAAAAAATCGAAGGTCAACTGGTGCGAAGAGTGTCAGACGGTTCTTGCCAACGAACAGGTTGAAGACGGCTGCTGCTGGCGTTGCGGCAAAGAGACCGAAGATAAGGACTTAAGTCAGTGGTTCTTTAAAATAACGGCTTATGCCGAAGAGCTTTTAGCTGGATGTGAAGATCTGCAGGGAGGGTGGCCGGAGCGGGTTCTCACCATGCAGAAAAACTGGATCGGTAAAAGTGTCGGGGCTGAGATCGATTTTGCGGTGGCCGGGCGTGATCTCAAGATTACCGTGTTTACGACTCGCCAGGATACCCTTTTCGGGGCGACTTTCATGAGTCTGGCACCGGATCATCCCTTGGCCGCCGAGCTGGCTGCAGGTACCGGCCAGGAGGCTGCGGTAGCCGCTTTCAGCGAAAAGATGCGGCTTCAGGAACATAACGACCGGGAGGCGGTTCAGCTCGAAAAAGAGGGTGTCTTTACCGGAAGCTACTGCGTCAATCCCATGACCGGACGTAAGATGCCGATCTATCTGGCTAATTTTGTCCTTTCCGGTTACGGTACCGGGGCGGTCATGGCCGTACCGGCTCATGATCAGCGCGATTTTGAGTTTGCCCGCATGTACGATCTGCCGATAGTCGTGGTCATTCAGCCGGAGGGCGAGCCTCTCGACGCCGAGCTTATGCGTGAAGCTTACGCCGGCGAAGGGCGACTGGTTAATTCGGGGGAGTTCAACGGGCTCGAAAACCGCCTGGCGCTCGACCGGATTGCGGTGCATCTGACGGAAAAAGGGATTGGAAAAAAAGCGATTACCTATCGGCTGCGTGACTGGGGAGTTTCGCGCCAGCGTTACTGGGGCACCCCGATTCCGGTTATCTACTGTGATGCCTGCGGCATTGTCCCGGTTCCGGAAAAGGATCTGCCGGTCTCTCTGCCGGAAGAGGTTGAGCTTGACGGGCGGGGCGGTTCGCCGCTGGCCATGGTTGAAAGTTTTATCAATACCAGCTGTCCGCGCTGCGGCGGTCCGGCCCGGCGAGAAACCGATACCATGGATACGTTTGTCGAATCGTCCTGGTACTATATGCGTTATGCCTGCGCCCGTTATAACGATGGCCCTCTGGAAAAAGCTGCAGTCGAACACTGGCTGCCGGTGGATCACTATATCGGCGGCATTGAACACGCCATTCTGCATCTGCTCTATTCGCGCTTTTTTACCAAAGTTTTACGGGATCTCGGCTATATCAGTTTCTCCGAGCCCTTTACCCGGCTGTTGACCCAGGGCATGGTTATCAAAGACGGTGCCAAGATGTCAAAATCGAAAGGCAATGTTGTCGATCCCAACGCCCTGATCAGACGCTACGGCGCCGATACGGCCCGGATTTTCAGCCTTTTTGCTTCACCGCCGGAACTTGATCTTGAATGGAATGATCAGGGGGTTGAGGGGGGCTTTCGCTTTCTCAGTCGCCTCTGGCGCATGGTCTATGCCCTGTTGCCGGCCCTGCAGGGGGTTGCGGCTTTTTCCGGAACCATGGCGGAAGTTCCGCCGGCCTGCAGCAGTCTGCGCCGTAAAACGCACCAGACAATCGCCCGGGTGCGGGTTGATATTGAGGAGCGTATGCACTTTAATACGGCGATCAGTGCGGTTATGGAACTTGTCAACGAACTTAAAGCCTATGACCTTGAGATGGCTCAGGCCGATAAAGTGCTCGCGTCTCTGCTGCGGGAAGCTTTTGAAACCGTGATTCTCCTGTTGTCGCCGATTGTGCCGCATATTTGTGAAGAGCTCTGGCAGGAGTTCGGTCATGAGCAGGGGATCAGCTATGTGCCGGTGCCGCTTGCCGACCCCAGCTCGCTGATTGAGGATACGGTAGTGGTGGTGGTGCAGATTAACGGAAAAGTCAGGGAGCGCTTGACGGTGGCTCTCAATATGGCGGATGCCGAGGTGCAGGCCCTGGCCCTGGCCAGCGAAAGGGTTCGGAAACATCTCGGCGGCAAAGCCCTGCGCAAGGTTATTGTGGTGCCGAATAAACTGGTCAATATCGTTGTTTAAAGCAGTTTCCGAGATTACAGGAGAGAACCTGATGTGGGCCAGGCCGAAAAAATATTTCCCGGTTTTAGTCATGTTGCTCCTGGTGCTGGCGCTCTGCGCCTGCGGCTATCGTTTGCGGGGAACCGGAGAGCTGCGTCCGGATCTGAAACGGGTTGCGTTTGTGCCCTTTGTCAACCAGACCGTTGAAAGTCACGTTGAGGATGATCTTTATGACGCGCTGGCAGGCGAGTTCGCCCGCAGCAAAAATCTGCAGGTGGTGGCTGTTGCCGATGCTGATCTGCTGCTCAGCGGCACGATCACTGCGATTGCCAGTTCGGCTATCTCCTACTCCCCGGACGACAAAACCTATGAATACCGCGTTGCCATGACAATTGATGTTGTTGCCACCGAAGCGCGGACGCAAGAGGTTTTCTGGCGACGTTCCGGCATGCAGGAGGTTGATGAGTATAAGGCGGTGGCGGAACCGCTGCTTATTGACCGCCGCCGGCAGGCAGCCTTGAAAAGAATCTGCCAAGTGCTGGCGGAGAATATTCATGATGGCCTGTTCACTGATTTCTGAGGGTGTTTCAGCTGAGCAGGGATAAAACCGGTTGGCGGAGTTTGGAGAGGGGCGATGTTGAAGACTCTGGAAAAAGCCCTCTATGCGGCTGCCGACAGCAGCAGCGGCCCCTTTGGTTGCTGTCTGCTCTATGGTGAAGAGCGCTATCCGCACGGCTTTTTGCAGCGGGGGCTGAACTGGCTGGTTGAACGCGGAGTGACGCTGGAAGTCTATGACTGTTCCCAGATCAGTTTGCAGGATTTTCTGGTTACGGCAGCGTCGCCCTCTCTTTTTGCTCAGCGTAAAATCGTTCACCTGATCAATCCCGACAGTTATAACAAAGCCGATCTGGAAAAACTGCTCGCCTGGATTGAAACCCTTTCTGCAAGTGATCTGGTAACCTATCTCTTCTTAAGCTCGTTCAAACTGGACGGGCGCTCTCTGCTGGTCTCCCGACTGAAGAAAAAATTCATTGTTATAAAAAGTGAGAAACTGCAGCCGGCCGATGTCGTGCCTCGCCTGCTGAAACAGGCACAGTCCGCTGCTGTCGAGGTTGACCGGCGCGTGCTGGAGTCGCTGGTGCATCTGCATGAGGCCAATCTGCCGCTGCTGGAACAGGAGTTTGCTAAGATGGCGCTTTATGTCGGACCCGGCGGCAGGATCGATCAGGCGGTGGTTGATCTTTTAGGGGTTGATCGCGGCGGCGGTAATATCTTCGCCTTTGGGGATGCTGTTTGTGAAGGGCGGGTGGTGCCGGCCCTCACTATTCTGGATGGTCTGCAGCGGGCCCGGACTGAGGCGTTGTTGATTGTGGCGATGGTGGCTCGCCAATATCGTCTTTTAAGTCGGGCCACTGCCCCGGAGTATCGTGGTGTGTCATCTTCGGTTCTGGCGGCCGCTTTAAAAGTGCCGCCTTTCGTTGCTAAGAAGCTCGCCCATCAGGCCAAAGGCATGCAGCCCGCAGCCTGCGCCGCGGCCTTTACGGTCCTGCGGGATGCAGATCTGGCCTTGAAAACCTCAATTCTGCCGAAATCGATTATTCTGGAACGGATGGTGCTGAAACTGGTCCATCTGCGCCAAGGTTAAACCGAAGCAAAAAAGAGTCCCCCGCCCCGGCGTTTGGCCGCATACATCGCCGCATCTGCCTGATTGAAAAGGGTTTCAGGATCGGTGCCATGCTCCGGGAAAAGGGCGATGCCGATGCTGATGCCGACCTGCTGATTTTTTTCTTCTAAGGCAATCGGCTGTCCGACAATGTCGATGATTTTCCGGGCGACGATACGGGCGCCCGGCAGGGTTGCGCCGGTGTTGAAAAGGGCGGCAAATTCATCTCCGCCGATACGGAAGACCAGATCAGCCGAGCGCGTTACCGACTTCAGGCGGCGGCCGATTTCGGCAAGCAGAAGATCACCGGCCCGGTGGCCTAAATTATCATTTATTTTTTTAAAGCCGTCCAGGTCCATAACAAAGAGGCTGAAATGCTCTTTGTTTCTCTTGGCGTAAGAGATAAAATGCGCAATCTGGGCATTGAAGAGATTGCGGTTGCCGAGACCGGTTAAAGAGTCATAGAGTGCGAGCTGCTCATTGACTTTAATGGTTTCCTTAAGCTGGCGTCTGATGTTGCCTTTTTCGATGGCGCTGCGGATCGCGGTAATGAGGAAGGCCGAGGTCAGATTATTCTTGGGCAGGTAGTCGAGCACCCCCATTTTCATGGCTTCAACCGCAATATGCTCATTTCCCTCACCGGTCAGCATGACCACCGGAACCGAAAAATCGTCAAATTTTTCCTTCATTTTTTTGAGAAAGCCAATGCCATCGCAATCCGGCAGACGATAATCAAGAATCAGGCAGTCGATGGTCTCTTCCTGTAAAAATATCAAGGCCTCTTTGCAGCTAACGGCCTCCAGAGCAGAAATTTCTTCATCTCTATTTCTATAATGATCATGTAGGGCCCGAGTCACAATTTCCCGGTCGATAGTATCATCATCGACAATTAAAAATTGAGTCATTAGTTTACCTTTTGGGGAATTCGAT
>JAFGVI010000007.1 GCA_016938065.1 Deltaproteobacteria bacterium
AGAACTATTCCTTATGGGCTGGCCTGTATTGCCGGCTGTCTTGAAGCGCATGGTTTTACAGTCGAGATTGTCGATGGTCTGGCAACCAGCAAAAGTAGAATCCGGCCCTGGCCGGAGGAAATGACTTATCTCGGGCCTCATTATGGTCGCGCTGATGTCTCACCCTTCGCGCTTTTTCACCAGTATCGGCATTTTGGTTACAGCTTTTCCCATCTGGCAGAACTGGTACGCCAGTCCGGGGCTTTTCTGGTGGGTATTTCAGCTCTTTTTACCCCTTATCAGGAGAGTGCTTTAGCGTTGGCGGTCGCCATAAAAAAGCTTCATCCCGCATGTCATATCGTGGTCGGCGGTCATCACGCTACGGCTTTGCCGGAGATGGTTATGCAATGTGCGGCTGTCGATTATGTGCTTCGCGGAGAAGGCGAAATCGCGATGTTGAAGTTAGCGGCGGCGCACAAGGAAGGGTGGGCCGCTGAACCTGACCGTTTAAAAGAGATTCCGGGGATTGTTTTTCGCTGTTCGGATGGACGTCTGCATATTTCCGAACCGGCGCTGATTATTGATCCGGATTCTCAGCCTCTGCCGGCAACCCATCTGCTTAAAAATTCCTTTTATATGCGTAAAGCACAGGGCAGTGCCGTGGTTATGGCCAGTCGTGGTTGTCCACTGCGCTGCAGCTACTGCGCCGTCAGTGCGGAGTGTGGTTTGCCTTATCGCAGAAGAGGGGTGGACTCAGTTTTGCGCGAAATCGAGAACGCTGTTTGCCAGGACAATGTGGGCTTTGTCGATTTTGAAGATGAAAATCTGACGATTGATCGGGACTGGTTTATGACCCTGATTGCGGGGATTGCCAAGCTGCGTCAGGGGCGAGATTTCGAGTTGCGGGCCATGAATGGTCTTTATCCGCCATCACTTGATGAAGCCATGATTGGGGCCATGCGGGAGGCCGGATTTAAAACCCTCAATCTGGCGGTAGGCAGTTTTGATAGCGCCCAGCTAAAACAGTTTCGTCGGCCGGACGTGGGCCGGGCCCATGACCGGGTGGTCGAACTATGTCAAAAACATGGTCTCAAGGCGGTCTCTTATATTATCGCCGGGGCTCCGGGCCAGTCTGCCGAAACCTCTCTGGCCGATATTTTACGCCTGGCCCGACAGGACACGATTGTCGGTTTGTCGGTTTTCTATCCGGCTCCGGGCAGTCTTGATTATCGGCGGGCCGATGAACTTGGAATTCTGCCGGCGCAGCTCTCTCTGCTGCGCTCAAGTGCGCTGCCTCTAGATCACACAACCAGTCGTTTAGAAACGGCAACCCTGCTGCGTTTGAGTCGTATACTCAATTTTATCAAATTTCTTCAGGAAAACCGAAGAGTTTTGCCGGAGCTCCGGCCTTATTGGGCGGCCGATTTTTCTAGTCAGGCGGTTCAGGGGAGCTGTTCCGAACGGAGTGAGATAGGGTTGTTGCTGCTCAGCTATTTTTTTGCCGATGGTGTGATTCGGGGGATGACGGCCGCCGGTGAAATTTATGCTCAACCGACGGCCTTGGCGTTAACGCGAAAATTTATGCAGGAGTTTCTGCCGTTTGCCGGTCAGTGCTCTTGAGCTATGGCAACGGTTCATGTCAGAAGTTTTCTAGCTCCGCAAAATCCAGGGTTGCGAAGAGATCGGCCATATTTTCGGCTCGGCGGATCAGTTTGAAAGAGCCGTCGGGCCGGAGCAGGAGTTCGGCGGAACGGAGTTTGCCGTTATAATTAAAGCCCATGGCGTGGCCGTGGGCGCCGGCGTCATGAATTACCAGAAAATCACCCATGGCAACGGTTGGCAACTCGCGATTTATCGCAAATTTATCGTTGTTTTCGCAGAGCGAACCGGTGACATCGTAGGTCTCTTTGTTGCTGTTCTGCTCTTTTCCGAGTACGCTTATATGGTGGTAGGCGCCATAGAGGGCCGGGCGCATGAGGTTGGCCATGGTCGCATCTACACCGAGATAGTTTTTATAGGTTTTCTTCAGGTGCAGGGCTTTGGTGACCAGATAGCCGTAAGGTCCGGTGACCATGCGACCGCACTCCAGATAAATTTTCAAGGGCGGCAGTCCCGCGCCTAAAATAATCTCTTCATACTTTTCCCGAATGCCGGCCCCGGTTTTAACAAGATCGACCGCCTCATCCTCAGGCCGGTAGGGGATGCCGATGCCGCCGCCGAGATTGACAAACTCAAAGTTCAGCTTGAGCTCTTTTGAGATCTCTTTAACCAGGGTGAAAAGAATCTCAGCAGTTTCAATGAAATAAGTGTAATCAAGCTCGTTGGAGGCGACCATGGTATGGATGCCGAAACGTTTTACGCCCCTCTCCTGACAGTAGCGATAGCCCTCGAAAAGCTGTTTTCGGGTAAAACCATACTTAGCCTCTTCCGGATGGCCGATAATCAGATTACCCTCTTTGGCGCGGCCCGGATTGTAGCGAAAGCAGACCAGTTCGGGGAGTCTGCCGACATGTTCTTCGTAGAAAGGCAGGTGGCTGATGTCGTCGAAGTTGATAATTGCCCCTAATTTGCTCGCTTTGCGATATTCGGAGGCCGGCGTATCGTTGGAGGTGAACATGATATTTTCGCCGACGATGCCAACTTTTTCGGCGAGGAGCAGTTCGGGTAAAGAAGAGCAGTCAGCCCCGATGCCGACTCTTTGCATAAGTTTCATAAGAAACGGGTTCGGGGTGGCTTTGACGGCGAAAAACTCCTTGAACTCGGCCCAGGCAAAGGCCTCCTGCAGGGCTTTGAGATTGTCTGTTATGGCTTTTTCATCATAGATGTAAAAAGGGGTTGGGTAGATTTTAGTGATCTCTTTAATCTGCTCGATAGAGAAGGGCACTTTTTTTTCCGGCATTTAAACCTCAAGTGTTAAAAATATAAGCAGTAATTACGGTTAAAATTTAAGAGCGTTTTTTTGCGGCGCTTTTTTTGCGGATCGGGTGGGCCGCTTTGGGTCTTGATCGGGGCGTCATCTTTTCACTGTCACTGCTGACCCGGGCTACAACCTTGCGGCCATTGATCATCAGGTTGGAGAAGGTGCGCAGGATTGCGGCCTCGAACTGGCTGTCAGCTTCGAGCAGACTGGAATCATTTTTGATCTCGATACGTCCGACTTTGATTCTTGAACCCCTGGCGGCGCGGTCGTTGATTTCACCAATCAAGCGGCCGGGATTAACCCCATCGCGGCTGCCGACGTTGATATGGAAGCGGGTAAACTCTTCCTGATCCCGCTCGGAAAAGGATGGACGGCTGTCACCGGTTTTGCGGGTTTTGCCTTCGCTGCGGGTTTTGCTCTCTGGTTCAGCCGCATTAAGATCGGGTGTGTTGCGATAATATTTGAGCAGGGGGCCGAAACTCGAGAAGACAAAGCGTTTGACCAGTTCTTCGCGATTTAAAGAGGCCAGATTTACCATGATGGCCGGCAGAAAAGGTTCGATAAGGTTATTGTCAATAGGTTGTTCTTTGAGATTGTCCAGATAATGCAGCATCCGGGTCTGGCAGATATCTTGGCCGGTGGGGATTTGGCCCTGTTCAAATTTTCTCTGCAGCCGTTTTTCTATCTCTTTAATTCTATACTTCTCCCGAAGATGAGCGATGGCAATGGATATGCCTTCTTTGCCGGCGCGGCCGGTGCGGCCGCTGCGATGCGTGTAGCTGGCGACATCATCGGGTAAATTGTAGTTGATAACATGGCTGAGATCTTTAACATCAAGGCCCCGGGCTGCGACATCGGTGGCGACCAGCAGCTGGAGATGGCGGCGTCTGAACTTGTTCATGACCAGATCCCGTTGCGCCTGCGCCAGTTCACCGTGCAGGGCATCGGCATTGTAGCCGTCGCCGATCAGCTTTTCAGCGACCTCTTTGGTTTCCTGCCGGGTGCGGCAGAAAATAATGGCATAGATATCGGGATTACTGTCAGCAACTCTTTTTAAGGTCTGGTAGCGGTTCTTGGCGGCGACCAGATAGTAGATGTGGCGCACATTTTCAATGCCCTGATTGCGTTCGCCGATGGTCACTTCAACCGCGTTTTTCATGTAGCGCTTGGCGATGGAGACAACCTCGCGCGGCATGGTCGCCGAGAAGAGGACGGTCTTTTTGGTGGCTGGGGTTGCCGCCAGAATATCATTGAGATCATCCTGAAAACCCATTTGTAGCATTTCGTCTGCCTCATCAAGAATCACCGCGCGGATGTCGGTGATATCGACTTCGCCCTGGCGAATAAATGCCAGAAGGCGGCCGGGGGTGGCCACGATAATATGTGCGCCCTGATTCAACTGGCGGCTCTGGGTGACGATGCTGGCCCCGCCGTAGACGGCAACAATCTGGGTTCCGGGGAGAAAGTGAGCGTAGTTGTTCAGGTCTTTGGTGACCTGAACGCAGAGCTCACGGGTCGGGCAGAGAATTAAAGCCTGCGTCTTGCGGCTGGTCAGATTGAGCATTTGAATAAGAGGCAGACCGAAAGCCGCGGTTTTTCCGGTTCCGGTCTGCGAGAGGCCGACGAGGTCGTCTTCGAGTTTGAGCAGGCGGGGTATAACCTCTTCTTGAACCGGGGTTGGGGTGGTAAAGCCTAACCGGTCTATGCCTTTCAGCAGATCGGCGTTGAGACCGAGTTCGGCAAACGATGTCATAATGGTGTTACTCCAAAAATTAGATTAAAATAGTTCAGCGCAATCTCTAATACCATATAATGGAGAACTTGAGTAGTGATAAAAAGTTTTGCCATTGCAGGAAGGGTTGCTTTTATTTGCAGGAGGTAAGTCTGATGTGAGCGGGAGGGTCGGCAAGTTCAGACCGGTCGGAACTTGCCGACCGGTCTGAACTTTTTTATGCTGGACTTTTATCCGTTGAGTTTGACCGCCGCGTTTTCGGCGGCCAGCATGACGTGATAGCTCAACGGTGAAGAGGTCAAGAGGGGATGGGTGGCATACTGCATGACTGCCAGTTGTTCCGCCGTGAGGTGGGCCTGGATGGCGACAGCAATGATATTGACCATGTCGGAAGCGGCTTCGCCGCCGCTGACGTGACCGCCGATCACCTGACCATTGTCTTTGCGGAACAGAAGTTTGATCTTCATGTTCGGAATTGAACCGGGCAGATGGCCGGGGTGACGGTTGGGGGCGGTAACTTCGCCGACGACAAAATCGATGCCTTCGTCGGTTGCCGCTTTGCTGGTCAAACCGGCAGCGGCGACAGCCCGGGTGCCGACCATGGTGCTGAAGGCCCCTAATGCCCCCAGGGTTTCGCGTTTTTTGCCAAAAAGGTTACTGGCGGCAATCATACCCTCACCGCAGGCGACCGAAGCGAGACGGATTCCGCTGGGTTTGCCCGTGATACATGAAAATTTGCCGGCGCAATCGCCGGCGGCAAAGATATCGGGATCTTCGGTCTGCATGTATCTGTCAACCGTGATGCCGCCGCGAGGATCGGCGGCCAGTCCGCATTTGGCGGCCAGATCGATATTGGCCTGAGCGCCGATGCCGATAATGACAACGTCGGCCGGCAGGATTTCGCCATCGGCCAGTTTGACCCCGTCAACTTTG
>JAFGVI010000083.1 GCA_016938065.1 Deltaproteobacteria bacterium
ATCTCAACCAAAGCTGCAAAGATAAAAAAACAGCAACTTTTGTACGGCGTTATCGGTTTTATGTCAAGCATTTATAAACCGCTCCGGTCAGCCGCAGCGAGTTAACTTGACAAACAAAGCTTGAATATGGTTATTGCCTGTCATGCTCAAGGAAAACTCAACCATCATCCGTCGCGCTCTCATTCTCCTTGACGGCGCTCTCCTCGGAAGCTCCTTTTACGCCGCCTTCTATCTGCGTTTTGCGCACTGGCCCGGGGCTGAAGACTGGAGTGCTTACGGCTGGATCAATCTGATTTTTATTCCGGCCCTGCTGATTAATTTCTACCGCGCCGGAATTTATCACAAGATTCGCTATTACACCCTGCGCCGTCTCTGCTACCGACTGCTGCTCTCCTTTCTGGCGGCGGCGGCCCTGGTTGCCGCCGCTCTTTTTTTAAGTCACGCCACCGATTACAGCCGCCTGCTTTTTCTCTACTTTGTCGGCATCTCCGGCAGCATTATCGCCGCCACCAAACTGACGGGCAAGATAATCATCGACCGGGCCCGGACCCGCGGGGTCAATTTCCGTTCGGTCATACTGCTGGGCGCCGGCACCGGTTTTACGCGTCTGCAGACCATCCTTAAACCCGGCAACCCCTACGGCCTGAAAGTTATTGTTGCCTGCGCCCTTGAAGATTTGAGCCCGGAGGCTTTTGCCCGGCAACTGACTTCCGCAGTGGTGGACGAAGTCTATTTCGCCCTGCCCCGCAAAACCCGGTCTCTGACTATAGACCCCTATCTTGAAAAGGCCGAAGCCGTCGGTAAAACCTGCAAAATCATCCTCAATATCAATGAAAACCGACGCAGTAAATGCGAGATGGCCCGCCTTGAAGAGCTTCCTCTGGTCGTCCTCTATCCGGTGACTCTCGACCCCGACCAGCTTCTCATCAAACGCCTGCTCGATATCTGCGGGGCCCTGGTCGGCCTGGCCATCAACGTTGTACTTTTTCCTTTTCTGGCCGGCGCCATCAAACTCGATTCCAAAGGGCCGATTTTTTTCCGCCAGATCCGTATCGGCGAAAACGGCCGCCGCTTTACCATCTACAAATACCGTTCAATGATCCCCGGCGCCGAGCAGCGGAAGGCCGAACTCAAAAACCGCAATCAACTTGCGGGCGCGGTTTTCAAAGTGACCGGCGATCCCCGCATTACCCGTTGCGGCAGATTTTTACGAAAATTAAGCCTGGACGAGCTGCCCCAGTTCTGGAATGTCCTCAAAGGGGAGATGAGTCTGGTCGGCACCCGCCCGCCAACCCCGGATGAGGTTGAGGATTATCTGCTGGATCACCATCGCCGCCTCTCAATCAAACCCGGCATAACCGGCCTCTGGCAGGTTTCCGGCCGGAATAAAATCACCAATTTTGATGAAATAGTCGCCCTCGATACGCGCTATATTGATCAGTGGTCCATTTTCCTCGATCTCAAGATTCTGGCAAAAACCCTGGTGGCGGCCTGGAAGGGGCAATAGCCGACCCGAGAAAACCAGACCGAAAGAGCTGACCCCAAAATAGCTGACAGGAGAGATATGAAAGTAGCAGTTGTGCATGAGTGGCTGGTGGTCAAGGGCGGAGCCGAGCGGGTTTTAGAAGAGATTCTCAAGCTTTTTCCACAGGCCGATCTCTTCTGCCTGCTCGATTTTCTGCCGGAGAAAGAGCGCGCCTTTATCGGCCGACGCCCCTGCCGTACCAGTTTTCTGCAGAAACTCCCGGGCGCCGCCAAGCACTACCGCAACTATCTGGCACTGATGCCGCTGGCCATCGAACAGTTTGACTTGAGTGCCTACGATCTCGTGATCTCTTCCAGCTACGCGGTGGCCAAGGGGGTTATCACCGGGCCCGACCAGCTCCATATCAGTTATGTCCACTCGCCGATGCGCTATGCCTGGGATCTGCAGTTTCAATATCTGCACCAGGCGGGCCTCGAAACCGGCTTGAAAAGCTGGCTGACCCGCTGGCTCCTGCACAAGATGCGCATCTGGGATGTACGCACAGCCCATGGTGTTGATCATTATATCGCCAATTCAGCCTTTATCGCCCGCCGCATCAAAAAGGTCTACGGACGTTCGGCCACAGTCATTCACCCGCCGGTCGATACCGATTTTTTCACGCCCGATTCGACCATCGCCAAAGAGGATTTCTACCTGACCATCTCCCGGCTCGTCCCCTACAAACGGATCGACATTCTCATCCAGGCCTTCAAATCAAACCCCGAAAGGCGACTCATCGTCATCGGCAGCGGCCCCGAAGCAAAGCGCCTGCAGGCTCTGGCCGGGGCCAATGTCAAGCTGCTCGGCTTTCAGGATAGCGCCACCGTCCGTGATTATCTGCGCCGGGCCCGCGCCTTTCTCTTTGCCGCAGAGGAGGATTTCGGCATCGTCCCGCTCGAAGCCCAGGCCTGCGCCACCCCGGTAATCGCCTACGGCCGCGGCGGCGCCTGCGAGACCGTCATCACCCCGGACACCCATTCCGGGCAGCCCCCGACCGGTCTCTTTTTCCCGGAACAGACACCCGAAAAGGTTATCGCCGCCCTTGATGAATTCGAAACCCGGATGGCTGATTTTACGCCTGATGCCTGCCGGAATAATGCTCTGTGCTTCAGCACCGATATTTTCCAACCAGAACTAAAAACTTTCATCGAAGAGAGATACCGGGCGTTTCTGACTTACGATTGAGACCTCCCGGCACCACTTGAGCCATTCTGAACAAAATCTACGATCTGTTTATTCAGCGCCGGGGCTGATGTCGTCGGCTGGTTAATCAGAACCAAGGTTCTGCCGGTTAATTCCGGCAGGCGTCGGCTCAGCCACTGCTCCGCCGCTGACCAGTCGGGAAAAGTGTGTACCGGTTTGTCAATGCCGGTTTCCCGATTCAGGCGCAACAGTTCATCTTTGAGTATTTTCGGGATTGATCCGGGTGTATAGATCGGCAGAGCCACCTTCGAAGTATACGTTTCAATCCTGTCAAAACAGGCAAACTCATCCATATAGCGATGCAGACAGATACATGATTCCAGGTGTCGAGCCAGGGGCTCCCCGGCTGACCGCACAAGCAGCGCAATTCGCCGCGCAATTTTTTCACGCAGACAAAAATCTTCAATCACCTCAAGCAAAACCTCAAGGGAGGCTTTCTCGGCCGCTTTGTCAAGGACGAAGAAAATTTCACCTCGACGATGAATACTGGTTCGAAAAAGATGGTTTTGGTTATTGAGAGTAAGTTCCCGCAGCAGATGTTCCCAACCGGAAAGAGGCAACGGACCAAACCAGGCCGCCGCTACCGCTGCCGCTAACTCTTCCAGGGTTTTATCTCCTAACAGTCCATGATAGGGAGCTACACCCTGCAGACTCAGAGATTTGACCAGTTCCCCTGCCTGCCAGATGGCCAGCGCGTGGGGCTCACCTTGCGAATCACGCTGCACCCCCAGAGCCCCGCCTGCGGTGAGGCTCAACGTCTGCAATTTTGCCGCCGGTGCCGCGAGGCTGAACCAGACACAGTTTTGCGCCGGCCGCTGAGCCCCGAGCCGACAAACCTCGAAATCATCAAGGTTGAGCACCGCCAGCTTTGCCGGCTGCAGACCGAGGGCCTTGAGCTGTGCCATATCCGCCAAAGTTTCAATTCCATAAAGCCCTAAGTGCACAGCTTGAACGTTAAGCAGCACCGCCACATCGCTGCAGGTGTAGGGTACACCCTGACGCAGAAACCCGCCGCGGCCCTGTTCAAAAACCGCAGCCTCGACTCTGGAATCCCGCAACAGGGCCCGGGCGCTGACGCCGCCGATGCAGTCACCTTCGAGAACGCGCTCGTCGCCGATCCAGGCCCCGTCCGAAGCCGTCAGTGCGAGACAGAGGCCACTATGACGCAGCAGCTGAGCAAGCAGACGTGCGGTCGTTGTCTTGCCGACGCTGCCGGTTACCGTATAAATCGGAATGCGCAAATCTTCAGCGGTCACAGAATCTGACCCGGCTTTTGTGGCCGATACCAACTGACGCAGGCCCTGATAACGACGCTGACGCTTTCCCTGCCCGACAATGGTTAATTCTCCTCCCGACCAGTACCAGTTAATCCCCTGCTGCCAAAGATCAAAATGCATCTCCATCAGCGATGACGCGGGCAGACATCCCGGCAGCGCCTTAACTGCCTGCAGCCAGGGCTGCACCTGTTCTGAAAAGCTCAACTCCAGGCGCCGCTGTCGTAAAACCGTATAGCCCCAGTCTAACAACTGAATGACCAGAGGCAAGGCCAGCTTGATCAGATCCAGGTAGGGAACAGCATAAAAGCCTCGCAGATTACCGGCCTCATCAAGCGTTGCATCAATCGGATAGTCGGGCAGATTAAGCATGCGGAAAAGTCCCAGCAACCAATTGTGAAAAGGGTCATGTTCAGATTTTGCAAATTTCGCGGACTCCCCCGGCTGCCAACTTTGCAGGACTGAATCCTTGGCCGCAATCTGCCGCACCAGGCCCTGTAGAGTCTGGTTCCAGGCCGCCCGCTCGGCAAACGGCACCAGACATCGGGCCGTCAGCAAAAACCCGGCATGCGGTGCCATCAGAGTCGCCCCGCAAAAATTCTGCATGCGCCAGTCACTGAATGCTTGTTCCATTACACCCTCAAGTATAATTTATCATTCATCATTTTAAACCGTTCAGCCGGCATAACTCCGCAAACCGGAGCGTACAATCTGCATGTCCAGGCCCTGAGCCCAGGCCAGAGCCACTGCAAACATGACTTTTACCAGATAATCCTGATTCTGTCCCTCCGGCGGCAAATCAAGTTCATTAACGGGCAGCACCAACTGACCCTTCTGCCCGCGCACCAGAGTAATCCAGAGCTGATCCGCGGAAGTCGTCAGCGTTACGATTTCACCACCCCGACGCAGATGGGCCTGCACCGGCGCAGGCTCGGGAGATCGACTGACCAGCAGACGGCGCGGTGCCACAATCCTAACCGGCAGCGCCTCCAAAGATGGAAGGGCGTCAACATTAAGCACCACCGCCTGCCGGGCCCGGGCCAACGCCTGAATCTGTATCTGTAAATCAACCGTAAATGGAGTCCGACCCGAAGCCTTCCGACCTGAAGCTTCCAACGGCTCATCCTGCAGATCAAGCAGGGCGACGACATCATAGATGTCACAAGGATGGCCGTACTGCAGCAGAACCGGACTCGACATCTCCATAATTGCGACTTCAACTGCCGGATCATTGAGAATTATGCTGCCCCCAGGATAACCGCTGAGATTCTTCGGAAGAATACGTTCGCTTCCAATCCAAACTCCTTGGGTCGTACTGGCTCCGGCCTGCTTCCCGCTGCACTGCCAGAGGTGATGTAGCAGACGAGCCACCAGAGTCGTACCACGGCTGCCGGTAATCGCCGCTGTCGGAATCCGTCCGCCCCGCTCCCGAATCAGCCAGTCAAGAATTTCACCGTTGAGATCGCGCTCGGGATCGGCGAGCCAGTGCGGCCGCAGGCCGGGACAGGCATTGACTTCACAGATATAACCGCCAACCTCATGCCAGGGACGGCTGATATCCGGGGTTAAAAAATCGACCCCGGCAACATCCAGGCCCACGATCCGGGCCACCCGTTCAGCCAGGGCCTTATTATCCGGATGAATAATACCGGTCACATCCTCGGCCGTACCACCGGTACTGATATTGGCGGTGCGCCGCAAGCACACAAAATGGCCGGCAAGCGGCACCGACCCGGTTTGCAGCCCCTGTTCCGCCAGCAGAGAAAGCGCTTCATCATCAAGAATCAAATTCTTCAGCAGACTGCGTTTCTGCTGTCCCCGTCGCGGGTCGCCGTTGACCTGGACCAGCAACTCCGAGACCGTCTGCCGACCATCCCCCTCAACCCCGCCGGGCCGCCGCCGGGTGGCGACTATAAGTTTACCGCCGGCCACCAAAAGCCGATAATCATCCCCGGCCACATGTTTTTCCAGAAGCGCACTTTTGTCCCCCAAAGCGTGAATTGCCGCCAGGGCCCTCTGCAACTGATTTTCATCTTTAATCCCAGGCGTCACTCCCTCACCCTGATCCCTAGCCACCGGTTTTAGAACCACCGGCCAAACCAGTTCCGTGGCCGCCTTCAGAGCACCAGCCAGATCACTAACCAGACGGGTCGGCGGCACCGGCACGCCATTGCGGGCCAGCGCTTTATTGGCTGTATATTTATTACGTACCAGACGGGTCGCAAGATTTCCTGTACGGTCCGTAAAACAGCCTTCGAGACGAAGCTGCCCCACCCCCCAACCCAGTTGTATTACACCTTCACTGAAAACCTGAACCGGCAGGCGCCGGCGCCGCGCGGCTCGGACAAAGCTCAAACTGTTGGGACTCAAACCATAGAGCCGCAAATTTTGCAACCACTGTGTAAAAGAGTGATCCTCAGCGACTTCAGCGACTGCCATCTCCGCCCCACTTAATCGCATCAGCCAACTCAGAGCAAACTTTACGGCACCTTTGAAAACCTCCTGCTCCCGCCAGGGGATTGCCACCTGCACCCGATCTTCACCCCGGCTCAGCACTTGGGCCCGCCCCACCGGCTGGTAGGCTAGAAGCTGCATGATTGCAGCCAGAGCCGCAAAAGCGGCGCCCAGATCGAAAGGTTCCGCGTCAGCCAGCAGAAAATCCCGGACATCCGTAAAAAAATCGGGCAGGCCGCTGCCGGCGAACCATGGACGCAAACGTGCAGACAGCGCCTCAGGGGTCACGCTGACGGCGGCCTGACCCTGCCAGTGCAGATTCAGCAGCGCACTGGGCTCGCCGAGCCGGGCCTGACACCCGGGATAAAAGTGCAGATTTTTAATCGAAAACTGATGCAGCGTCATAAATTGTTATCCCTATTGTCAATAAAAAAATCAAGCTTCAACAAAAACAAAAACCCCCTTCGCTGAATGCGAAGGGGGCTTTATCTCTATACTGATAACTTTGCAGTTCATCACCTTTTTCGTGCAACATCGGGGAAAAAAGTGGATGTCCCCTTTTTTTACTCTTCGCTGCCGATCTGGTAGTAGAGAGTGGCTTTGCTGGTCTGGTACTGCATATAGGCGTTGCTGATGTCGGCTTCGGCGCGGGTCAGATAGTACTGGGCGTCAAAAAGATCGTTGATCGTGCCGATGCGGGTGCGGTAACGGGCCGCCGTCATGTTGTAGTTTTCCTGGGCGCTGTCGCGGGAGCGTAAGGTAAGTTTAATCAGTTTCTCGGCGTCATCTATATCGGTGAAAGCTTTAACAATTGCAGCCTGAGCCTCATTGATCTGATTTTCCAGGCTCTTTTCAAGCACCGTGATATGCTTTTTCGCGGCCTTGTAGTTATAGGTGGTGGTGCCGCCGTCAAAGAGATTCCACTGCAGACTGATCCCCAGAGTTTCGCTGTCCTGGGTTGCCTGAGAATAGATATAATCATCATACTCGGTTTTCTCATGCTGATGCGAAAAATCGAGGTTCACCTGCGGATAGTAAGAGGCAAAGCGCTCCTTTGCCTCTTTTTGCGCAATTTCTATGCTTTTCTGCCCGAGGCGCAGGTCCGGCCTCTGCAGAAGCGCCGTACTGATCGCTTTGGTCTCATCATAACTGACGGCAAAAGCATAGGCCCGAAGATCGCCAACATAATCGACACTCTCATTGAGAGGGGCAGCGCGATAGGTGTTAAGCTGGGTGATCTGGTTTTTGATCTGATTTTCAATCTTGACCCGATCCGTGCGCGAGCGCGCCAGTTCGACCTCGTTTTTCAGAACATCATTGTTGGGTACCAGCCCCGACTTGAAAAAAACCGTTGAGGCCTGCAACTGGTTATCGATCCGTTCAATTTCGTTATCAACGGTACGCAGATCCTCGCGCAGCTTGAGCAGCAGAAAAAAATCCCGGCGAATATTAATGATCAGTTCAAGACGGGCCTGAGCCAGACGCTCCTGCTCCATATCAACCTGGAGTTTGGCTTTCTGATAGGCCGTGAGAATGGCATAACCGGCAAACAGCGGCTGCGAGAGACGCAGACTGCTGGTCCAGATATCACGATCAAGATAGTCAATGCTGGTAACATCGCCGGACTGGGTATAGCGCTGGTAATTGGACTGCACCGTCAAAGTCGGCAGAAAGCCCCCGCGCGCCGCTTTTACCCGCAACCGGGCTTCTTCCAGAACCTGCCGGGTAGCCTCAACATTGGGGTTGGCGGCAAGCCCGGCAGCGACGGTCTCTTCGAGAGTCAGGGCCTGGGCTCCGGCGAGCCGTACACCCGCGGCCCCCAGCAAACCGCAGACTACTGCTACTAAAAACAGGCGCTTGCTTAGCACTTTAAACATAAAAAACCTCAAGGCTCACGGATGCTTTCATCGAACAACTTGATCATCGGGTAGAGAATATAGGAGATCACGGTTCTTTTACCGACGACAATCTCAGCCGACAAAGACATTCCCGGTATCAGGCGGTTATCTTTCGGCACCTTCTTCAGGGTCAACGACTCCAGCTCGATCCGGGCCGTATAGTAGGGACCTTCCTGGGGCCGACTTGGATCCTGCTGCGTATCCTCGCCGATACTTTTCAGGTGCCCCTTGAGATCGCCATGCTTTTGAAAAGGAAAGGCGTCAATTTTGACCTTACAGAGGTCGCCATGGCGGATAAAGCCGATGTCCTGCGGGGAAATCCGGGCCTCAACCTCAAGCGGTTCGTTGAGGGGCACCAGGCGGGCCAGAGCCTCTCCCGTTTTAGCCACCGAACCGATTGAAATTTTACCAACCTCCAGGACCACACTATCCTGGGGCGCCGCAATATCGACCAGCTCCGAATAGCGTTCAGCCTTGGCCAGGCGCTGCTTATAGGTGTCGAGTTCGTTACTGTAACGAGCAATCTCGGTGCTTAAATCTTTACGCCAGTTGTTGATAAAAACATTTCGTTCCGACTCAAGCTGCTGAATCCGCAACTCACCGGCATTAATTGTATTCTGCAGGGACTCGGCCTGGGTTTTATAACGGGAATACTC
>JAFGVI010000008.1 GCA_016938065.1 Deltaproteobacteria bacterium
CCCTGAAGAAGGACCTCTATGCGGTGATGACCGACTCGCAGGATTGGTGGCCGGCCGACTACGGTCACTACGGCGGGCTCTTCATCCGGATGGCGTGGCACAGCGCGGGTACCTACCGCATGGGCGACGGCCGCGGCGGGGCGGGTTCGGGCTCGCAACGTCTGGCACCGCTCAACAGCTGGCCCGACAATGTCAACCTCGACAAAGCCCGCCGTCTGCTCTGGCCGATCAAACAGAAATACGGGAAACAGATCTCCTGGGCCGATCTGATGATTCTCACCGGCAACTGCGCTCTCGAGTCGATGGGTTTTAAAACCTTCGGTTTCGGCGGCGGGCGCGAAGACGTCTGGGAGCCGGAAGAGGATATTTACTGGGGGTCGGAAGCGGAATGGCTGGGTGATAAACGCTACGAAGGCGACCGCGAACTTGAAAACCCGCTTGCCGCCGTGCAGATGGGCCTGATATATGTCAACCCGGAAGGCCCCAACGGCAATCCGGACCCGGTGGCTTCCGGCCGTGACGTGCGCGAAACCTTTGCCCGTATGGCCATGAATGATGAAGAGACCGTCGCCCTGGTCGCCGGCGGCCATACCTTCGGCAAGTGTCACGGCGCCGGCCCGGCGACCCATGTCGGCCCTGAACCTGAAGCTGCCCCTATCGCCGAGCAGGGTCTCGGCTGGAAAAGCAGTTTCAAAAGCGGTAAAGGCGGCGATACCATCGGCAGCGGCATCGAAGGTGCCTGGAAGCCGAACCCGACCAAATGGGATATGGGTTATCTGAAAGTCTTGTTCAAATATGAGTGGGAGCTGGTCAAGAGTCCGGCCGGAGCGCATCAGTGGCTGGCCAAGAACGTAGACGAAGAGGATATGGTGGCCGACGCGCACGACCCGGCGAAAAAGCACCGGCCGATGATGACCACGGCCGACCTCTCTCTGCGTTTTGATCCGATCTATGAACCCATCGCCCGAAACTACCTGCAGAATCCGGAAAAATTCGCCGACGCTTTTGCCCGGGCCTGGTTCAAGCTGACCCACCGCGACATGGGCCCGCGTTCGCGTTATCTCGGAGCAGAGGTTCCGGCCGAAGAACTGATCTGGCAGGACCCGGTGCCCACCGCCAATCATAAGCTGATTGAGACAAAGGATATTGCCGAGCTCAAAGACAAAATCCTGGCTTCAGGCCTGTCGGTCTCCGAGCTGGTGAAAACCGCCTGGGCCTCGGCGGCGACGTTCCGTGGTTCCGACAGGCGCGGCGGCGCCAACGGAGCCCGCCTTCGTCTCGCCCCGCAAAAGGATTGGGAAGTCAACCAGCCGACCCAGCTCAAAAACATACTGCAGACCTTAGAGAAGGTCCGGCAAGCCTTCAACAGCGCCCAAACCGGCGGCAAACAGGTGTCGCTGGCGGATATTATTGTTCTCGGGGGTTGTGCCGGCGTTGAGCAGGCGGCAAAGAATGCCGGTCACAAGGTCACCGTCCCCTTCACACCGGGACGTATGGATGCTTCTCAGGCGCAGACAGATGTCGCCTCATTTGCCGTCCTCGAACCGACGGCCGACGGTTTCCGTAACTATTTAAAGAGCAAATACACGGTACCGGCGGAGAAACTGCTGCTTGATCGGGCCCAGCTGCTGACCCTGAGCGCGCCTGAGATGACGGTGCTGATTGGCGGTATGCGGGTTCTGAATGCCAACTTCGGCCATTCTCAGCACGGCGTTTTCACCAAACGACCCGAGATGCTGACCAATGACTTTTTCGTAAATCTGCTCGATATGGGCACAACCTGGCAGGCGACCTCGGAATACGAAGACCTGTTCGAAGGCCGTGATCGCGCCACCGGCGAACTCAAGTGGACCGGCACCCGGGTTGACCTTATCTTCGGTTCCAACTCCCAACTGCGGGCTGTGGCCGAAGTTTACGGCTGCGCAGATTCCCAGGAGAAATTTCTGCACGACTTTATTGCGGCCTGGGACAAGGTCATGAACCTTGACCGCTTCGACCTCAAGTAAGCGATAATATCAGCAAGCTGCCTGCCGGAGGTTCCGGCAGGCAGCAAAAACATCACTCCGTCAAACTGAAAACAGATAAAAGACCATCCCGACGACAACAGTCGGCAACAAGGCCGCCAGCAGAAGACTGAAAGGTTATGGCCGCATTATCGTTGAAAGAAGTTAAAGAGGAGGTTTTAAGTCGATAGTATTCTGAGATGGTAATGAAAAATTCCTGCGCCGATATGAACTGTATTTTCCCCAACTTTACCATCTTCAACGAACTGATGCCAGGCTGATGCCGCGATGTTCCAGGAGGCTGCCTTCAGCCAGATAGAGGTTGACCAGAGCAATACGGTAGGCGATGAGCGCTTCAACTTCGGAGAGCTGACTCGAAAGCAGATCGCGCTGGGCCTGGGCCACCAGCAGAGAAGTGCTGGCCCCGATGGCAAAGCGCTCGGTTTCCGCCTGCAGGGTCTGTTCCTGAAAAGCCCGGGTCACCGCGCCGGCGGTAATCTGCTGGCGGGCATTTTCAACCTCGTTGCGGGCCAGCCTGACATCCATCTGCACCAGGCTGCGCAGATTTTCCAGAGCAAGACCGGTCTGTTCCAGGGAAGCCCGGGCCGCCAGGTCGCGAGCGGCAGCCTGACGGTTATTCAAATAAGCGCTGAAACTAATACCGGCGGTAACTTCATAGTTGTCACGATCGATATTTTTAAACGCTTTGCCCAAGGCTTCGCCGTAGCCGGTTTTACCAAGATCGAAAAAGAGATCAAGTTTCGGCAGCAGACCATTGCGGGTACGCACAACCTCCAGGCGATGCTGTTCCCGGCGCAACCGGGCTTCGTTGAGATCGGGCCGCAGCTTATCGGCAAGTTCCAGTCTTGCCTGAAAGTCATCTCCCAGGTCAGCAACCTCCGTCCGCGCCGAACTGGTGGCCGTAATCTGCAGAGCAAATTCTGCTTCTGCCTCAGCATTCAAGAGCCGCAACAGACGTAGACGCCGCTCCTCACGCTGGCTCTGCGCCGCCAGCAGCGCCTGCTGCCGGCGCGCCTTTTCAGCCCGGGCGGCAGCCGCGGCATTTCGCGGCAGCACCCCAACCTCGATGCGTTTTTCGACCTCATAAAGCTGCTGCCCGGCCACCTCCAGAGAACGTTGATAGAGAGCCAGACCTTCACCAGCCAGAACATAGCACCAATAAGCAATCTCGACCTCGGCCACCAGAGCTTCGACAAAGCCGCGCAGCTCATAAACCGAGGCCTGCCCAGCCAGTTGCGCCTGACGCACCGCCGCAAGATTGACCTTGGGACCAAAACCTTGGAGCAAAGCCTGAGTCAGGCTCAAGCCGACTCGAAACTGCTGCTGTTCCGGGGTTCGGTTTGAAGTCGAGCGTTCATAACTCAGATTAAGCCCCAGATCAGCACCGCTCGGTAAATGCTGTTGCAGGCCGCTGTTCAGATTAAGATCTTCGCCCTCAACACTGAAACGTTCTTCGGTACTGCGGGAGACCTCACTGGCTCGTTCTTTAGAGTAATTAACATCGCCCAATAATTGCGGATCGAAAAGACCCCGCTCAATCTCCTCAAAGGTTCCGGCAATAACCGGGCCGTAACGCTGCACCTGCAGCTCCCGGTTGCGCCTCAGAGCCAGAAGCACGGCCTGCTCTAAAGAAAGAACGAGACGACCCGACTCGATTGCCGGCAGCGACGGCGCCTTATGCCATTCAGGCTCTGGATATCGGTCTGGGACCCGAGCCGCAGTCGCCGGTAAAACCGCCGGGGTTGAGTAAAGAGACTCAAGATTATAACCACGATCCGGCATCAGAGAGCCGGCCTGCGTAAGCCGGGGTAAAGCGACCAGAACCAGAGCTATACATGCCAGAGCTATAAAGTTTAAAGCAGTAAAGGCCGCCTTAAAAACCACCGCCCCTAGCCTCTGCCGGATTCCGGTCAAGGTAAAATTCATCAAGATTTCTCCCGGCGCCCATGCACCAGACTGAAAACCACCGGAATTAAAACCAGGGTAATCAGGGTGGAAGCAGACAGGCCGCCAACCACGGCCCGGGCCAGCGGGGCCTGAGCATCAGCCCCCTCACCAATACCCAGAGCCAAAGGCACCAGCGCCAGAATCGTGGTCAGGGTAGTCATCAAAATCGGCCGCAGCCGCCGCCGGCCGGCTTCGAACACGGCCGCAGCAACCGTCAGACCATCCTGGCGCAGACGCCCGGCCTGATCCACTAAAAGGATGGCATTATTAACGACAATCCCGCCGAGCATGATACAGCCGATATAGGACTGCAGATTCAAAGTGGTACGGGTCAGAAAAAGGGTAACCAGCACCCCGATGGCCGCCAGGGGCACACTCAGCATAACAATCAGCGGATCTTTCAATGATTCATATTGACAGGCCAACACCATAAATACCAGAAGCAGGGCCAGCACCAGGGAGACCGTCAACTCCTTAGAGGCCCGCTGCTGTTCTTCGACATTGCCGGCCAGCCGCAACTCGTAACCCTCCGGCAGCACGATTCCGGCCAAAGCCTGACTGACATCATGAGCCACTGAGCCGAGATCACGTCCGGCAATATTGGCCTTAAGGGTTACCAGGCGCTGCTGATCTTTACGCTCAATCAGAGCCGGCCCGCGCCCTGCAACCACATGCACAAGATTGCGCAGGACTACCCGGGCTCCGGATGGCGTCACCAGAACAAAATCGAGAATATCATCCAGGCTCTGTTTTTCCGCGTCTCTAAGCTGGACAAGAATCCGGTAGGATTGGCCCAGGGAGCGAAATTCACCGGCCCGGGAACCAGCAATCGCAGTCTCGATCGTCTCTGAAATATCGCGCACACTTAAACCTAAATCGGCCGCCTTGTCCCGATCAATAAGGATGGACTGCTGCGGCACCCCCGCCTGCCGGCTGATTTCGATATCGGTAATCCCGGCGATATTTTCGATGACGGCCCCGGCCCGTTCGGCCAGCAGCGCCAGGGTATCAAGATCATAACCCCGGATCTCAACGCTGACCCCCTCATCCCCGCCGAGAATTCTTTCGAGAAGAAACTGACCCTGCGGCGCCCGGGTGCGGATTTTCATGCCGGCGATCCGCCCGTCCAGCCGCCGGCGCAGGTCTTCAGCAATTTCGAGATTGCTGCGCCGACGCTCGGCCGCCGGCAGCAGCGAGATCTGAATTTCACCTCTGGCATCAGCGTTTCTGCCGCCGGAAGAGGCGCTGGTGACCGAAGAGATGGCCTCCGGCACCGCCGGCAGCACCAGAGCCTCCATAATTCTGGTCTGCCGATCAACCAGATCGAGTCGGGTACCAACCTCCATCTCCCCGCTGACGCGCACTTCACCTTCATCACTGGGCGGCATGAACTCGGTGCCGATCAACGGAAAAAGCAGGAGACTGGCGGCCAGCAGCCCCAGTGAAACAGCCACCACCCGTCCGCGATGAGCCAACGCCAGCCTGAGCAGATGGGCGTAACTCCGATCCATGGTCTGAAAGAGGGCGTCGGCCCAGGCCCCAAGGCGGCTCAAGCGGGAGTTTTTCTGAGCTTGCGCCACCGGGTTCTGCAGAAGTTTGGCAGCGAGCATTGGCACCAGACTGAGGGCAACCAGCAAAGAACAACTTAAGGAAAACATCACCGTATAAGCAAACTCCTTGAAAAGGAGACCGGAAACCCCACGGACAAAGACCAGCGGCAGAAAGATCACCAGGGTCGTCAGGGTACTGGCGAAGATGGCGCCACCAACTTCCTGAGCCCCCTCTATCGCCGCCGGGGCCGCAGCCTCGCCATTTTCCTGGCGCCGGCGAAAGATATTTTCGAGTACGACCACGGCGCTGTCAACCATCATCCCGACCCCCAGGGCCAAGCCTCCCAAGGTCATCATATTGATGGTAAAACCGCCGAAGAAAATCATGGCAAAGGTGGCGATAATAGAAATTGGAATCGCCAGAGCAATAACCAGCGTACTACGGAAGTTACGGAGAAAGAAAAGGAGCACCAACACGGCCAGGCTCCCGCCATAAAGCACCGACTGAGCGACGTTACGAATCGAACGTTCGATAAAATTGCCCTGGTTAATAACCGGCACAACTTTCAGCTGCGGATAATCCCGGTTGATCGCGGCAATTTCCGCCAGCACCCCGGTCGCAACATCGACGGTATTGGCATGCGGCTGCTTGCGAATGGCGATACGCAGGCCGGGATTGCCGTTGAGACGAATAATCCGGTTGCGCTTTTCATAGGTATCCCGAATCTGGGCAATCTGGCCCAGAGTGATCAGCCCCGCCTCCCGCTTACTGACCACCGTGTTACGAATCTGCTCGAGATCAACAAATTCGGCCGGGGCTCTTAAGGAAACGCTGTAACGCCCCTGCTCAATAGTGCCTGCGGGCAGGTCGAGATTGGCATCGCGCAGGCCGTCAAGAATCTGATTCAGGGGTATGCCTAAGGCCTTGAGGCGCTCTGCGTCAAGCTCAACCCGAACCTCGCGATTATAAGCGCCCCAGGTGTCAACCTGAGCGACCCCGGGAATCCGGGCCAGACGAAAGCGCAACTGTTCTTCTATAATCCGGGTCAGTTCGACCGGGTCCATGGGGCTGGAAATCCCCATGATAACCACCGGGTAGCTGGCCACATCAAATTTACTGACCCGGGGCCGCACCACATCCTCAGGCAGTTCGCTGATCTCACTTTCAAGCTGGGCCTGAACATCGATCGCCGCCGTGCCGATGTCGGTGCCCCAGTTAAAGGTCACCCGCACCTGACTGCTGCCTTCAGTCGATTCTGAAGCAAGTTCTCTCACCCCCGGCACGGTCGCAATGATCTCTTCAACAATCTGGGTAACCAGCTGCTCCATGACAACCGGACTAGCGCCTTCATAGCCGGTGCGGACGGTCAGGGTCGGGAGCTCGATATTAGGCAGCATATCAACCTGCAGGCGGCTGAAGGAGATCAACCCGAGAATAATCACGATCATTGTCACCATCGTCACAAAGACCGGGCGGCGCACACTGAATGAAGGCAGATTCACTGAAGCTTGCGACCTCCGGTTTCCGGGGTTGGAGAGGCGACGACACTGATCAGGGAACCATCTTTAATAAGCTGCTGGCCTAAGGTAACGACGCGCCCGGAAAGCTTGCTGTCTAAAAGCTGTACGCGCTCACCATCCTGAATCCCGGGTTCTACCTCGACCCATTTAACCGTCGTGCCCTTCTCGTCCAGGAGAAACACCCCGGTCTGCTGCCGGCGCCGGCAGAGGGCGGTTTCGGGCACACTGAGAGCATCTGCAACCTGCTCAAGAACCAGGGTACAACGACCGAACATGCCGGGCTTAAGGAGCAGTTCAGGATTGGGTACCAGAATTTCGATGCGGGCCTGCCGCGTTGCCGGCTGAAAAACCGGAGCGATGCGTTGCACCGAGCCCGTAAAAATTTTCCCCGGAAAGGCATCCGTCGTCAACGTCGCCGGCTCTCCGAGAACTATTTTAGCGTAATCTTTTTCACTTACCTCAATCACCGCGACGACTACGTCGAGTTCAACAATGGAAAAAAGAGCCCCGTTAGCCGCGATCGTACTGCCTTCATCGACAAAACGTTCAGCGACGATGCGATCATCGTCACCCTGGTCCCACTCAGCCTTGACCCGGGTGTATTCGAGACGAATTTCAGCGGCGGCCAGGGCCGCGGCTTCCTGCTTCAGGGTAGCGGCCGCAACCTTGACCGCCGCCTGACTGTTAAGAAATTCGGCCTCAGCCGTATCCCGCGCGCTGTCGGAAGCGATACCACGCTGATGCAGCGCCTGATTGCGCGACAATTCACGCTGAGCGATCCGCAGACGACTCTGGGCCGCGCCGGAATCGGCCTCAGCCACGGCCAGCCGGGCTTGAGCTTCCGCCACCCCCTGCCGGGCTTCGGAATCATCAAGCCGGGCCAGAAGCTGGCCCCGATGCACCGGATCGGCAACCTCAACCAGGAGCCGGGCCACCCGGCCGCTGACCTTGGCCGCCACTCGGCATTGAGCGAACGGCTCAATCGTCCCGCTGAAAACCCGCTTGCAAGCCAACGGACCCCGCTGCACCTCTGCGACCTCGACCGGAACCGGAAGCTTGCCCGATACCGGCGAAACCTGATCCTGAACATCCTTAAAAAGATGCAGCCCTGAAACCGACAAGATAAAAACCAAAGCCCCGGCCAACCCGAGCGATCTGAATTTTGACGACAACACGAAATCTCCCTTTATTTACAGGCCCCAAATTCACGGTACAAGGCTTATTCTTTAAGCTTTTTCAAGGTAAAACTCTATAGCACAGAGAAATGCGGACTAGCAAGACATGTCGTTGTGCCTCACCGGAAAACAACAATCGATGACAACCCCAGACCAGCCTCTCCCCCGACCCGGATCAATCATCGAAACGGGTGACAACCATATTGTGGTTGACAAATTGCCGGCATGAATCTATACTTGATTGATAAAGTTTTAATTGAACGGCAAAAAAATTATCCGGGGATGAATATGAAAACCGGCAAAACAACTGAGGAAAAAGATAGTTTAAAAAATCTGCTTCACGACTTCAATCTTGGCCTGAACCAGGAAACGGAAACGGCTAAGGAAAAACAGACTCAAGTTCCGCAGGCTGCGGATATCTCTCTACCACAGTTGCTGGTCGAGGCCTTTCAGAGCGGACTGAAAGAAAAAGCCAACGATTGCGACTGCAGCGAAGAGTGCGCAAAGACGCCGCAGGATTCGAGGCCTGAACCCCACGCTTGTCGAGGTTGTCATCATCATGTCTGAAGAACCGAATCTTCGTTTGCCGATCAGAATTGTCGCTGCCCTGCCGGATCTGATGGTAGCGGAAGATTACCTGAACTGCAGCCCTGACCAGAAGAAGATCAGGGTGCGAATCTCATTTGATGACAACGGTGTCGCAATCCTGGGCGACAGCCTTCATGTCGCCGCCCTGGAGAAACTGCTGGCCGACAGCGGCGCCAATTGCCTGGAACGAACTTTATGCGGATAATCAGCGACCGCCCCGACCTGATCGCAACCCTTCTCAGCGGGTTTCTGCAGAATCTTGCCACCTCATCGGAAAATGATTGCCGGCCGTTTTTCGCGAATGCAGACCTGCCCCTGGTCTGTCCCGATGGCGAGAGCATAAAACTATTAAGTTCTTCACCAGCAATCCAACTGCAAAAAGCCTGGTTCAAGCTGATCGATAATGCAGCCGTCTGCCGCCTTTTACCGGAAATACCGGATAAACAGATTACAATAACCCCCACATTAACCGCACTGGCGATTGTTGCATACAATTTTTCAAAAATATCCTCATGCAAAGGGCTTAATACAACCGCACTGCCCGCAGAGTTTAGCGGCCTGAATTACAATCTGCAGCTCTGCCGGTCAATACCCGCCGCCGCACCAATCAGTGCAGTTATCTATGATAAGCTGATCGACTGCGGCTGCCGGATCAGGCGGAAAAATCCGCCGGCAGACATTTCTGAAAAACGGTTCCTGACCGCCCTGCTGGCCCTTAATCCTTTAAGCGAACTTAAGAATCTCGACCTCGCCCTGCCTGCAGCTCTCAGCCGATTAACGAAAAGCTACCTGCCCCAGGGCCAGAATATTAAAGAGTCATCTGTTCAAGGAGAAAACCGCCTGAATGATGACGGTAACGGAGACGGCAACTGTGAGCAGTGGTGGATTCAGGCCGAAAACCTGCTTAGCAACCTCTCGTTAAAGAGACTTTTGCGGGATCAATGGCTGATTCTTCCGGAGAACAGTTTAAGCTGTACGGGTTTGGGGATTTTTCTGGAAGAGTTGCGCCGAAGGGGAGAAGAGAAGTTCCGCACCACGATTCTTGAATTTTTTGAAGCTTATGATTACATGCATTGCCAACAGCGACCAGAAACTGCAGGTAACGATGCAGCGCACCCACTCGGCTACCCGCGGCTGACCATCATTAAACATCTCCTGGAATCAAAAAATCGTCAGCTTAACCGCAGAGGCAATGAATATTTTCTCAAATTCAGAGCCCTGCTGGAGATCATTGCCCGAGAGCAGTCAATCCCGAGAGAATTCCGCCATTTAAGCCGTGAATTCTGCCTGCAGCATCTGGCTCCCCTCACGGCTCTAGCCACAGTTGTCGGGGGTGACCGCGAGATGCGAACCCCAACTTTCGGCAAAATTCAATTTTCCGACCGGCCACGAACCTGAACCCGGTGCCAGCTAAATCTGTATTTTCACCACAGAGGGCACAGAGTTCACAGAGAAAAACTCACATACATTTGTCTCTGTGTCCTCTAAATGAGCCGAGCGAACGTGTGGTGTAGCTTACACTAATTCGAGCGTTGCCTGTATGCGTTTGCCGTCCCACGCATAGGCCCGTACGGTCGCCTCAGATCCCGCCCGCAGAGAATCATTTTCATCCAGATTGGTCACCAGCACCGGCAGATAGTTGCGACTGTGACCAAACCAGGCAGTGCCATACTGACTGTCATCAACCCCGTTTTCGAGCAGCACTTTAAGCGCATGGCCGAGATTCTTCGTGATAAAAACCTCCCGTTTCTGCCGACCCAAAGCGCCAAGTTCCGCGGCCCGCGCTTTTTTCTCGGCACCCGCAACCCGATCCGGCCAGGAAGCCGCCACCGTCCCCTGGCGCGGCGAATAGGGAAAAACATGCAGATAGCCCAGCTCAACTTTCTCAACCAGAGCCAAGGTTTCCCGAAAAGCTCTCTCATCTTCAGCCGGAAAACCGACAATCAGATCTGTACCGATATTCAGCCGACCGGAACCGGCATCCAGTAAAGCAAAGATTTTTTCAATATCAGAGCGCCGATAGGGCCGCCCCATCGCCCCTAAAACCCGATCACTGGCCGACTGCAGCGAAAGATGCAGATGTTCACAGAGCGGAGATTGAGGATCATGCAGCAAAGCTGTAATTTCGGGGGTTATTTCATGCGGCTGCAGCGACCCCAGACGCAGCCGCAGATCAGGAAATTCGTCAACCAGCTGCAAGAGAAGTGAAGTCAGGCTGAAGCCGGCCCCGACATCCTCACCATAACGGCCGATATGAATTCCGGTTAGAACAACTTCACGAAAACCGGCGGCAGCCAGTCCCCTGCATTCCGCCAGCACCTTTTCCGGAGGCAGACTGCGACAGCGACCCCGCAGATAAGGAATAATACAATAACGACAAAAGGCGTTGCAGCCGTCCTGAATCTTGACCACGGCCCGGCTGCGGCCACGTTCACAATCGGCTCGCAAAAGCCCGATCTCGAGTTCTCCGAAAATGCCGATCTCATCAAGCTGACCAGCACCCATTCCTTCGAGTTGCCGGGTCAACCGTGAGACCAGCTCTTTTTTACCGGCATTGCCGCAGAGCACTTCCAGACTTTCAATTTCAGCCGCCTTTTGCGGCTCGGCCACAACCGCACAACCGGCCAGAGCGACCCGGGCTTCGGGATAACGTTTCAAGGCCCGTCTTGCCGCCTGCAAACTCTGGCGCGCGGCCTCAGCCGTCACCGCACAGCTGTTGATAACAACAGCCTCACACGGCCCTTTTTTAACGACCTGCCACCCCTGCCGACGAAACTCAGAAGCCAGCCCCTGACTCTCATAGTGATTAACCTTGCAACCCAGGGTTTCGATAAGAACTCGGGGCCCGAGAATCAGGGACATGGCATACGGTAATTTTTTCGGCATCTACAAATCCAACAGTTGAAAATCTATATCTCTCTTATACTTCGCCCTGCAAACCAATCGCTGCAGCAACTTCCCGCATGCCCATTATCGTATCTTCAATAAGTTCATCAACTCCAACGCCCAGCATCCCGGCCCCTTTCATGATAATGGAGCGGTCGACACCGGCCGCAAAAGCCGGAGATTTCCATTTTTTTTTGACCGACTTTACATTCATATCCATAACACTTTTTGAAGGCCGCACCATAGCGGTGGCTGCAATCAGGCCGGTCAGCTCATCAATCGCATAAAGATTTTTCTCCAAAAGGCTTTCCGGCTCAACCTCGGAACAGATACCCCAGCCATGCGACACCACGGCCCGTATATACTCTTCAGGCCAGTTGTTTGCGGCCAAAATTTTCCGAGTTTCCGCACAGTGACGCTCGGGGAATTTTTCGTAATCGAGGTCGTGGATCAGACCGATCACGCCCCATTTTTCTTCCTCTTCACCGTACTTTCTTGCCAGATAACGCATAACCCCTTCAACTGCGTAAGCGTGCCGGCGCAAACTTTCACTTTGATTATGGGCATGCAACAGTTCTAAAGCCTCCTCGCGCGTCGGTATTTTACTAAGCATAATGGAATTCTCCTTTTCGGCATCTCTCCCGAACTCGTTGTATTTTTCTATCAGCACGGCACTGAGCCCAAAACCGGCAAACGCCATGACCGCAGAACTGCATGAGAATGACGATGCAAACTAGCTCTTTTCATCTTTAAAGACAACCGTGAAAATTTCTTTTCCCATCTCTGTCTGAAACCTTACAAGCTTGAAACCATCAAGTCCCAAGAGTGATTGAATTATTCAGTTACACTAAAAATCAGTCATTTACCATTGCTCAAACCTCACAGATTCATACTTTTTTCATACTTTCATCTTATATACATTTAGCGGATTTTTTGTTTAGCTGGTTAACAATACAGAAAGGAATGCAACGTTACAGCTGAACAGAATTTGCGCAGCCAAGCAAGATAATCTTTAAAAACGGAAAAAGGAGGCCCTCAAGCAGAAAAATTGTCAACTTTATAATCGCGAATCAAGGAAAAGAGGAGGAAAAAGATGAAAAAGATTTTGGCAGTAATGGCTCTGGCATTTTTTTTGATGCTGGGTGCCGGATCCCAACCGGTTTCGGCATATTATCTGGATTTCAATATCACAACCCAGGGAACCACCACCGGACAAATTACCTTTGATCGAAACGCGCTGATCGGCAACGACATTGAAGTCGATTTTGTCTCCTTGATGGACGACAACAATGTTGAAGTCGGCCACTTAAATCTCAATCAGGGACGCCTCAGCTTCAACTCAGGTTATGCCGGAAGTGATTGGGATTACACCGGAGGCACCATCAAAATCACGGAAACGCCGGTCACGGGAGGAGCGCCAATCACTCTGATGGACGGAAATGTCAATAATATGTCAGTCGCCCAACTGGGAAGCATGGGACCAAACTACTGGGAAGTCAGTTTCGGCGATTTTGTTGATGTAAAAAACGTCTGGCTGCTTGAGCAATTCAAAGATATTCCGCAATCATGGTGGGGACAGATTGATCCTCAGAACATGATCGGGGGTTTTCAGGGTAACATGTATGTCGGATTTTATGGTACTTTTGATGCCGCTTCCGCAGCATTTACAAGTGCTGGCATTGCCAGTGGGGATGTTGTAAATTATGTCCCGATTCCGGCCGCGGCCTGGCTGCTGGGGAGTGGTTTATTCGGCCTGATAACAATAAGGCGTCGTAAAAAATAGTTTTCAGCTTCCTGCCTCCTTCTGTTTATGAACAGAACTCACGGGACAGGGCCCAGAACGAGCGGATCAGATCATGTTCCGCTCGTTCTGTTTTAAGGCTGACCACGCAAAAAATACTCTTATCAACCCCTTCTCAAAGAGTAATAATCCCGCCCCCCAGCAGGTATTCGCCATGATGAAAGGCGGCCCCCTGACCCGGGGTCAGGGCAAATTGAGGCTCGTCGAACTTAACCTCGACCCGGCCATCGGCTAAAGGTGTCAAAAGGGCCGGGGCCGGCTGATGACGGTAGCGGATCTGACATTCTATTTCAAGAGGCTGAAGCGGCGCTTTAATCAGCCAGTTAAGGTTATCGACCAGACAGCGACAGCCATAGGCCTCGTCCCGTTCACCCACCAGCAGACGATTATGCCGGTAGTCCAGTTCAAGCACATAAAGCGGTGTCGGATGGCCGATCCCCATGCCACGCCGCTGGCCGATCGTGTAGTTCTGCAGACCTTGATGTTGCCCCATAACCCGGCCCTGAGCGTTGACAATCTCACCGCCGCCGGCGTCCACCCCCCGCCGAAGCAGATACTCCTGATATTTTTCCCCGCTGAGAAAGCAGAGCTCCTGACTTTCGCGGTAAGCATCCAGATCATAACCGGCCGCCGCCGCCAAAGTCAGAGCCTCATCCTTGGTCAACTCCCCCAAAGGAAAAAGTGTGCGCCGCAAAATCTTTTCCGGGACGGAAAAGAGAAAATAACTCTGGTTTTTTCTTGTATCCCGACCTTGAAGATAGACCATCTCTTCGGGACAGCCCGGGCCGGAACTTCCCGGAGCAGAAGCAAGCCCGCGAAAATAGTGCCCGGTAGCCAGATTTTCAATCTGCAGTCGCTCCGCCACCGCGGCCAGCCGGGCAAATTTAACCAG
Source organism: Deltaproteobacteria bacterium (assembly GCA_016938065.1). GTDB lineage: Bacteria > Desulfobacterota > Anaeroferrophillalia > Anaeroferrophillales > Tharpellaceae > Tharpella. Next base: position 14,385 of record JAFGVI010000008.1, read on the forward strand.
AGCATTGCAGCGAATACAGGGATTGGGGGTTTGGGCGTGGGTATAGGCAAAAAGCAGATAGTCAATCACCGCTTCGGCAAAAAGAGCTGAGGCTTCTTCTACCAGAAGTTCAAGCCCGAGACGGGCGGCCATCTTCGCCGCCCGCTCCAGGAGAAAAGGGCTGTCCGCACCCCCGAGATCAAGCGCCACCGGAACCACCTGATATCCCTGACGTTTGAGCAGCACCGCCGCTGCCGCACTATCAACGCCCCCGCTGAAACCCAGCACCACTCTCTTTTCTCTGTTCATCTCAACTTTCTGAATTGCAATAATTTAAGGTTTAACTTGGTTTATCAGAACATTTTCCGGACTAAAAAACAAGCAAATAACCTGCGATCAATTAAAAAGCAACTTTGCGAACCTGAAGATTAGCATTCTTGACATTAGACTGGACGCAAACAACGACTTTGTGCTATGCAAATGCTTTACCAAAAATCAAAAAACAACTTGTAAGACACAAAATCGGTACATTATTATGCTCTTGGGAATAGATGTCGGCGGCACCCATACGGACGCGGTAATTATTGATCATGAAGGGGTAGTGGCAACGGCCAAGGTCGAGACCGACCATAATGATCTGATCGCTTCTCTTGATGCGGTTTTAGAAAAAATCCTGCAGTCTGAACCGAAGCGCCCCATCCGCAAGGTCAACCTGAGTACAACCCTGACCACCAACGCTATCGTCGAAAAAGAGCTTGAAGAGGTCGGCGTACTCGCGGTCTCCGGCCCGGGACTGGCGCCGGCCCATTTCAACCAGGATCTTGGACAAAACTTCTATCTGTTTGCAGGCTCGATCGACCATCGCGGAGCCCTGCAGCAGCCTTTGGATAAAGCGGCAACAACTCAGGCAATCAACGACTGTCAGACTAAAAAAATCAAGGTTTTTGCGGTGGTCAGTAAATTTTCCACCCGTAATCCGGAGATTGAAGAAGCCATGGCCGAGCTTGTCTTTGAACAATCCGATTTTACAACCATCGGCCATCGCCTTTCCGGCCATCTCAACTTTCCCCGCCGCCTGGCTACGGCTTACTACAATGCCGCGGTCTGGCGCCGCTACAATGTTTTTGCCGACGCCGTCGGACAAAGTATCAGAAAACATCACCTGGACGCCCCCTTAAGCATTCTCAAAGCCGACGGCGGCACAATCGATTTTAAAAATTCACGCAACCATCCGATCCAGACAATTCTTTCCGGACCCGCCGCCAGTGTCATGGGCATAATCGCTTTAAGTTCGATTACCGAAGATGCCATCATTCTTGATATCGGCGGCACCACTACTGATATCGCTATTTTTGCCGACGGCACCCCCCTTCTGGAAAAAAACGGGGTCAGTTTCGGAGGACGGGCAACCTCGGTGCGTGCCATCAACACCAACTCTATCGGCGTTGGCGGAGACTCAGCCATCACGATCAGTTCCGCCGGCGAAATCAGAGTCGGACCTAAGCGCATGGGACCGCCGCTGGCCCTGGCCGGCCCACAGCCAACCTTGATTGATGTCTGCAACGTCAAAGGTCTGTCGGCCCTGGGTGATTGCCGCAAATCTCTTATCGGGCTTAAAGCACTGGCTGATAAATACGGTATAACCATTGAAAATATCACAGAAAATGCTCTGGAAACGGCCCTTGAAACGATTCACGGTGAAGCTCTCAAACTCCTGGAAGAGATTAACCAGAGACCGGTCTATACCGTTGCCGAAGTTGTGCATGGCGCAGCCATCAAACCACAAAAGCTCTATATTATGGGCGGTCCGGCGGCGATTCTCGCCCCGCTGCTCGGCCGCAAATTTGCCCTGCCCACTGAAGTCCCGGACAATTTTGCCGTCGCCAATGCCATCGGCACCGCTTTGACCCGCACAACCATGGAGATCGAACTTTTTGCGGACACCGGCAAAAAACTGATGTTTATTCCCAATCTGGGGATCAGAAAGACAATAGACAACTCCTACTCATTAAGCCAGGCCCAGACGTACTGCATCAACGAACTGGTAAAGTATCTAAATGAAAACGGTCATCCTGAAATTACCGCAGCGGATGTATCGGTGGTTGAGGCTGAAACCTTCAACATGGTTGACGACTACTCCGCCGGCAGCAAAAGTATCCGCGTCAGCTGCCAGATCCGTCCCGGCCTCGAAACGGAATACCTGCAAGGAATCAAATGACATGAAAAGTTTAAATCACCTGGGCGTCATCTTTTTTCCGGCTTACGACTGGGCCATCAGTCCGACCCACCCCGAACGTGAAGAGCGGCTGCTCTACACCCAGGACCAGCTGCGGGAAGAGGGGGTTTTTGATCTTGCCAACATTACCGAATATAAGCCCGATATCGCCACCTATGCCGATATCGAACGAACTCATTTCTGTTTTCCCGGCCCCGAAGTGGTTACCACGGAATCCCATCTCGTCGCCGCCGGCGGCGCCATCAAAGCGGCCCGCCTGGTGATGGAAAAAGAGGTCGATAAAGCCTTTGCCCTGGTGCGCCCCCCCGGCCACCACGCCATGAAGGTAGTCCACGGCAACCGCGGCTTCTGCAACATCAACAACGAAGCGATCCTGGTTGAATTTCTCCGCGAACACTACGGCATTCAGAAAATTGCCATCGTCGACACCGACTGCCACCATGGCGACGGCACTCAGGACATCTACTGGCACGATCCCGACGTTCTCTTTATTTCCCTGCATCAGGATGGCCGCACCCTTTATCCCGGCACCGGTTTCAGCGATGAGCTCGGCGGTCCCACAGCCAGGGGACGCACCATCAACATTCCCCTGCCCCCCTACACTGCCGACGAAGGTTTTCTCTATGTCATAGACAATCTCGTACTCCCGATTCTCGATGACTTCAAACCCGAGCTGATCATTAACTCGGCCGGCCAGGACAATCATTATGGTGACCCGATCACCAATATGAATTTTTCTGCCCAGGGCTACGCCGTCCTCAACCGGAAACTCAACCCGGACATAGCCGTGCTTGAAGGCGGCTATTCCATTCACGGAGCGCTGCCCTATATCAATCTCGGCATTGTTCTGGCGATGGCGGGCCTTGATTTCAGCCATGTGCGCGAACCCGACTACCATCCCGAGAGTCTGCGGCAGAGCCCCCAGATCAGCGAATACATCAAGAAACTCTGCGCTCTGACCATGCAGAACTACCGCAAGCCGCCCCCTTTAAACGTAAAACCGAACCAGTACGACACCCGCTCCCGGTCGATCTACTATGATACCGACGGCATCAACGATCTTCAGGTGGAACAGATCATGGTCTGCCCAAGCTGCTCGGGTGTACGCCACCTGACGTCAAAAACTCGGAGCCACGCATCCTGCATGGGCATTGAAATCCCGATCGATGCCTGCCCGCGCTGCCGGGATGAGGGCTACCGTCTGCTGCATGCAGGACGCAGTAATTTCAGAGGAAAAACCATAAAATTTATCAATCGTCGGGACAAGGAATATCTGACGCTCAACGAGTTTGAGCTGACGCCGATGGGACGATACTTTTTTTAACACAGGGAAAATATGAAAATTCTGATTGCCGAAGATGAGCGGGTCTCACGCCGCCTGCTCGAAAGCCGTCTCAAAAAGTGGGGTTACGAAGTAACCGCAGCCGAAGACGGCCGAGAAGCCTGGAACATTTTCCAGAAAGAGCATTTTCCTATGGTCATCACCGACTGGATGATGCCGGAAATGGACGGACTTGAACTCTTAAGACGCATCCGCGCCTGCGAACGCCCGGGCTATGTCTACACCATCCTGCTCACGGCCCGCACGGAAAAAGAGGACATTCTGGCCGGCATGGAGTCAGGGGCGGATGATTTTGTCACTAAACCTTTTGACAAGGACGAGCTTATGGCCCGACTAAAGGTCGGCCTCAGGATTACCGATCTGGAACGGGATCTGGCCCAACGCAATCATGATCTGGAAAAAATCAACCAGCGTATGCGTCGTGACCTTGAAGCCGCCGCCAAGATTCAACAGGCACTGCTGCCGACCCAGCTGCCGAATTGCGATACGGTCAACTTTGCCTGGAAATATGTTCCCTGCGACGAACTCGCCGGCGACACCTTGAACCTCTTTCATCTTGATGAGAAGCATATCGGCCTCTACCTGCTCGATGTCAGCGGCCATGGAGTTCCCGCCGCCCTGCTCTCGGTCAACCTCTCCCGGATTCTCAACCCCAACCCCGAACAATCAAATCTTCTGAAAGAGCATACCCCGAACTCCCCGGGCTACCAGCTCGTCCAGCCCGAAGATGTAGCCAACCGGCTTAATCAGCGTTTCCCTTTAGACAGCAGCACGGAACAGTATTTCACAATCCAGTATGCTCAGCTCAACCTCGAATCAAATCTTCTGACCTTCATTTCAGCCGGCCATCCGCCAATGATTCTTATACGAGCCGACGGCAACAACCAGGCAATCCAGATCCGCAGCATGCCGATCGGTTTTATGATCGGTGTCGGCAAAGTCTATAAAGAGCAGACGCTGGAACTGCAGAAGGGTGACCGGCTCTACTTCTACTCGGACGGCATCATCGAAGCGATGAACTCCGAGCGGGAGCAGTACGGAATTGAACGTCTTACAGAAAAGCTCAACCAGTCCAGAGTCTTATCACTTAACGACAGTCTTGACTGCCTTACCGACCAGATCAATCAATGGACCGCAGGCCGAGGCTGCGGTGATGATGTCTCTCTCCTTGCCCTGGAAATCAACTCCTGACAGTGCAAAAAATTTTGCCGTCCGCTGCCGGCCTTGACAAACATTTTACCGCTGGCTATCATCACTCCATAAAGGTCACCAATGCGGGCAGAGCCCTGAAAATCAGACATGACTAGAAGGAGGTTATGAGTATGGCTATAATTAAATGGAATCCTTACCCGACCGGCTGGGCCCCTTTCCAGGATCTCGTCACGATTCAGGATCGCATCAACAATCTTTTTGAAGACTCAATGGGCTACCGGGATGATCGCAGCCTGGCCTCGACAACCTGGAAGCCACTGGTTGACATCTTCGAAGACGAAGAGGCCATCACGATTAAAGCGGAACTGCCTGAGGTTGATGAAAAAGATGTCCAGATCAACCTTGACAACAACATGCTGACCATCAAGGGCGAACGCAAGCTTGAAAAAGAGGAGAAAAAAGAGAGCTATCACCGGGTCGAACGCTACTATGGTCAGTTTCAGCGCTCTTTCGAACTGCCGACCACGGTCGACCGCAAGAATATTGCCGCCAGTTATGATAAAGGGGTACTGAAAATCGTCCTGCCGAAAAAAGAGGAGAGCCAGCCCAAAAAAGTCAAGATAGAAATCAAATAAACCACTACTGAGCCTCTTAAAAAATAACAAGGCCAGCGCAGCTGATTTTTTGCGCCGGCCTTTTTTTTCAATAAACCGACTAAGTTCTTGACAAGCACCGGGTAATCATAATAACTTGCCGGTTTAAACTGAAACGACATACTGTTCTCAAACAGTCTTTATTCTTACAATATTCCCGTGAAGGAGAAAACCATGGTTCGTACCGAAATCACCCTTTTTCTGAAAAACGTTCCCGGCGAACTCGCCAGACTGACTTTAATGTTTTCGGACAATGAAATAAACATCGACGCAATAACTATTCAGGATGCCACCAGCTACGTTGAGGAGCTCTTTAAAGCCCGGGGCAAAGCCCTGAAAAGACACGCTACGGCGGCCAGCTACAGCATGATCCAGAAAGAGTCGGAACAGTTTGCGCTGGTGCGCCTGCTCACCAGCGACACCGACAAAACTATCGACCTGCTCTCCAAGGCCGACTATCTCTTTGAAATCACCCCGGTCATGGCCGTCGAACTCGACAACCAGCCCGGCACACTGGCGGCGACAGCCAAAAAGATCGGCGATGCCGGCATCAACATCAGTTATGTTTACGGCTCAGTCTCCCCCTCCGAAGGTAAAACCCTTTTTATCTTCTGTCCTGAAGACATTGACCTGGCCGCGAAAATTTTTAAAGCTGAAAAGTAAGCTCCGGTTTTGCTTTACATCTTTGCGACTCTGCGGGAAAAGGCCTTTTATCTCCCGCGGAGTCGCAGTGAAAAACCGACATTATCAAAATATAATCCCCGCAAGATCTTCCTCGACATGACTCTCCTCAAACTGCTGCCGCAAATCCTCGCGAGCCAGCCACTGGCCCGTGGCGACGGCAACCACCTCTAACTCCCCATCATTTTTTTTGTGATAGAGAACACCCTGCGGCTGAAAAAATTTACGCGCTCCCCGCCCTCGCACCTGGGGAGCCGGAGCAATGCCGAACAACTCTTCGCCCAGTTTTGGCAGGCGATTGATGTGCAGATTAAATCGCACCGTATAGCCATACAGCTCCCCGGCGAGCACCCCGCTCCAGCCGCAGAGTTCGTCCAACAGAGCCGCCAGCACCCCCGGATGCAGCACCCCGGTCGCCTGCTGAAATGAAGCCGCCAGACGCTCACCGTCAACCCCGCCGCCGAAGCGCACGATAATCGCGGAGAAAGCACCAGCCGCATCTCTCATTTTAAAGAAACGTCGCTGCAGACCGGGCTTCCGCCTCTGCAGACCACAGACAAAGCAGTTATCATAAACCGCCAGCGCCTGGTATGCCGCCCGGTTTGCCATGAGCTGCTCCGGTTCTAAAAGAGGAAAATCGGCCCCGGCGACCGCGGTCGCCGCCTCGACCTCCGCACTTAGATAGATTTTGTCACTGTCCGGTCGCCGCATCGACAGCAGAAGGTTTGATTCATCCTTAAATTCAGCCTTTAAATTGACCGCATCACCAACCTGCACGGCATCGGCAAAACGCCAGTCCACCGTCAGAGGATAAGCCAGATTCACCCCCTGCTTTCGCAGTGAGCAATAATCGGCAAGATCAAGCAGAGCCGCCATCGCCAGACCGCCATGCGGAATCCCCTGCCAGCCTTCATGGTCGAGACTGAACACCATCCGGGTCGCAACCCCGGCAGAACAGTCCTCCACCGCAGCAAAACAAAATTCGTCATGACAGATAAAACAGGATTCGTGCCCTTCAAGCAACATAAAAATCTCCTTAAAGCGGAATCAGCACCGGCATGAAATTATCAGCAATAAATCCGGGAAAGCCCTTGACAGGGCCTTTTTTTTAACATAGAATCAAAACTGCTTAAACCTAATATAAATAATCCAGTAACACTCAGAAACGGAGAAAAAGATGCTTTTTCAACAGTTTAAAGTAGAAGGTCTCGGCTGTCTATCATACCTGATCGGATGTCCGCAAGATGGCCGGGCGATTGTCGTCGACCCCAAACGCGATATTGAAGATTATCTACAGGCGGCTCAGATCAATAAATTGAAAATTACCGCCATCATAGAAACCCATGTGCATGCCGACCATATTTCGGGAGCGCCTGAGCTCAGCCATCAGACCGGCGCCCCCATTTATATAGGGGCCGGCTCCCCGATAAGCTACGCGCATCACCCCCTTAATGACGGCGACGAGATGGTTGTCGGCAATGCCAAATTAAAAGTAGTTGCGACTCCGGGACATACCCCGCACTCGATCTCACTGGCCATCACCGACCTCGCCCGCGGCGATCTGGTCGAGATGCTCTTAACCGGCGATCTGCTCTTTGTCGGCAGCATCGGTCGCCCCGACCTTGCCGGCGGCGAACTTCTGGAAGAACAGATCCGCAACGCCTTTCACAGCCTCAAAGTCAAGCTGGGTCAGTTTGAAGACTATGTTGAGGTCTATCCCGCGCATGGCGCCGGTTCTCTCTGCGGTGCCGGCATCAGCGCCAAACCTTCGTCGACGTTGGGTTTTGAGCGCCGCACCAACCCCTTCATGCAGCTTGATTTCGCCGATTTCAGAAAACTCCTGAGCCAGAATACCCCGCACCGGCCCGTTAATTTCACGCACATCATCGAAACCAACAAGCAACAGGCTCAACTTACTGAAAATCTGCCGGTAATCAGTGAATACAACCCGGTAACCTGCAGAAAATTTATCGACTCCGATCCGGATAACAATCTTATCATCGACTTGCGCGAGGCTACCGCCTTCGGCGGGGCCCATATTCCGGGCAGTTTCAATATCGGCATGGCCCCCAACTCCGCCACCTGGATCGGCAACGTAGTCAAACCGGAAAGCACTTTGCTGCTTTTAGCCAACAATCATGAGGATATCGAAAATGCCGTAACCATGTTCCGTAGAGTCGGCTACGACAATATCAAAGGCTTTATCGTCGGATTGAGCGGCTGGATTCTGGCAGCGGAAGAGACCGGCTTTCTGCCGCAGATCACAGTCCACTCTCTGCACCATGTTCTTGAAAAATACAGCAACCACCGGGTTCTTGATGTCCGTAACGAAGCCGAGTGGCTCAGCGGCCACATCGAAACCGCCGAACATCTCCCCCTGCCGGAACTTATCAAAGAAACCTTTGCCGGTGACCCGGAGGAGCATATCAGTGTTATCTGCATGTCCGGCTACCGCTCCAACATCGCCGCCTCCATGCTTAAACAGCGGGGCTTTAAAAATGTCTACAGCGTCATCGGCGGCATGAGCACCTGGAAAGCCGCCGGCTATAAACTAGCTTAACAACCTTGACTAGCCCAGCCATGGCGGCAGATTTTCCGGTTTAACCGCCGCCATGGCTGGCAGAGAGAGATCTTTTTCGGAAAGAATAACCCCATCGTGCCGAGGCCACTCAATGCCGATTTCCGGATCATTCCAAAGCAGACCGTACTCATCCCCGGGCAGATAAAGATCAGTACATTTATAATAAACCTCAGCACTTTCACTTAACACCATAAAACCATGTGCCAGCCCCGGCGGCAAAAAAAGCTGCTGCCGATTATCAGCCGACAGATGAAAACCAAGCCAGCGGCCGAAACTCGGCGAACCCCGCCGGATATCAACCGCAACATCAAAAATCTCCCCCTGTAGAACAAAAACCAGTTTCCCCTGCGGCTGCTGCAGTTGATAATGGAGACCGCGCACGGTGCCCCTGGCCGAACGGGACATATTATCCTGAACAAAGTCGTACCCTATCCCCGCGTCAGCATATTTTCCCCGGTGAAAGGTCTCCATAAAAAAGCCCCGCTGATCGCGAAAGATATCGGGCTTTATTAAACTGACACCGGCGATTTCGGCACTGATAAATTCCATACAACAACTCCTGCGCAAATGGAAAATTTCCGGGTAACTATTCAACCACCGGGTACTCAGGTGGTTTTCCTCCACTTTTTACACTCTATTTACTGTTCACAGATGGCTGATGCTGAAGAAAACAGCGGCAGTGAACCAGAAAAGCTACAATCATATATAATTTCTGCTACATACAAAAATTTCAGCAACTTTTATTGCCCATCACCCTGCACACCCATGCCATGACGTTTCATTTTTTTATAGAGCAGCGTGCGGTGAATGCCAAGTCGGCGAGCAGCCTGACTTTTATTGCCATGAGAAAGTTCCAGGGCCTGACGAATCGTTTTCTGCTCGGTTAAAGCCAGCTCCTCCCCTAAAATTCTGCCGGAGCTCTGCAGCCTGCCTGTTCCATATTGCTTTCTGAGATAGAAAGGCAGATCGTCCCGTTCTATAACATCACCTTCAATCGTGGCCAGAATCTGACCCAGAACATTGTTCATCTCCCGCACATTACCCGGCCAGTCATAGGTGAGCAGGACGTTGGCCGCCTCTGAACTTAAAGATATCTCCGGAGCAAATGAATCCTTAAGCATCTGTTTTAAAAGAGTGCGCGCCAGGAGAATGATATCTTCACGACGCTCCCTGAGCGGCGGAATGACCAGGGGAATACCTTTGAGCCGATAGTAGAGATCGGCCCGGAACAGGCCTTGCGCCACTTTTTCAGCGAGAATGTTGTTGGTTGCCGCAATCAGACGGAAATCAGAACGAACCGGCGCAATCCCACCGACCCTTTCAAACTCTTTCTCTTCCAGAACCCGCAAAAGCTTGGGCTGCATTTCCAGCGGCATATCGCCGATCTCATCCAGAAAAATTGAGCCCTGATTGGCCAGTTCAAATTTACCCGGCTTACCGGTGGTGCGGGCCCCGGTAAAGGCACCCTTTTCGTAGCCGAAGAGTTCAGCCTCCAGCAGCTCCCGGGGAATTGAAGCGCAGTTAATCCTGACAAAAGGATGAACCCGGCGGTTACTGGCATGGTGAATGGCCTGCGCAAACATCTCCTTGCCAGTTCCCGACTCCCCGGTTATCAGAATCGGTAAAGCCGTTGCCGCCGCCTTCAGAGCTTCTTTTTTAAGCCGCTCCATCACCTGACTTTCAGCAATGATACTGTCGAAGGTGTAGCGGGTTGAGCGCAGAGAAAAGATCTCCTCCTCATAAAGTTTAACCTTGCTCTCGAGCAGACAGAGCCGATCCGCCAGTTTCTGCACATCACTGACATCCTTAAACATCACCTGGCCGAAAACCGCAATTACTTTGCCATCTTTTTTGATGGGAATGCGCTGCACCACCATATCCTGATTTTTCAGGCGATGCGCCTTATTGATCTCCAGCATGCCGGTTTTGGCAACAATATGCATCCGGGTATTTTCGATAACTTCTGTTGCATGCTTACCGATCTGGGCCGCAGGATCAATCCCCAGAAAACGACCATAGGGTTTATTGAAAAAGATTATTTTGCCTTCGGCATCCGTCACAATAACCCCGTTGTGAATATTATCAATAATCAGATGACAAAGTTCCAGAGAAGACTGCAGATCAGCTTTTGCAGATTTTTTTACCATCGCCCGCCCCCCTTCCCTTCACACTTTTTCAGCCCGGCTTGAAGCTCAGAACATCCAGTTCAGCCCTGTAGATATTTTGCTACAAAAACATACTATAAAGCACCAGAGCCCGTCAACTTAATAACTTTCATGATTCCTTAAAAAAGCGGTTAAGATATTGTAAACCATTGATTTATAATCATAAACAGCCTCAAAAAAGATAGCGACCCGACAAAGGCTGAACCCTGGCCTGCTTGTTGCAAATATATCCCGCCAACCGCGTACTGATCTTCCCGCGCCAAACCATGAGCCCAGTAAACTACGAGATGAAGATTAAGAACATTTCAACATTTAATCCGGCGATAGAGAAGCGGCAGCGCGGCCCTCCTCTGAACAAGCCTCACAGCGACGCTTAAAATAAAAAAGGCTGAAGCCAGACCCGCACAAAGCATTAACAACATTTTAAAACAAGGAAAAACAACTATGCTCAGTAACCGAACAGCAATTATCACCGGAGCCGGCAGCGGTATCGGCAAGGCCATTGCGCAGCACTTCGCCCGGCATGGGGCCCGGGTCGTGGTCGCCGACCTCGACAAAACCGCAGCCCGGAACAGTGCCGATGAAATCAGGGCGCAAAACGGTATCGCCATGGCCGTGGCCTGTGACGTCGCCGATGAAACCAGCGTCACCGAAATGGTTCAGAAAGCCGTCGCAGATTTTACCGCCATTGACATTCTGGTCAATAATGCCGGCCTTCAGTTTATCAGTAAAATTGAAGAATTTCCCCTCGAAAAATGGAACCAGCTGATTTCCGTAATGCTGACCGGCACTTTTCTCTGCACCAAAGCCTGTGTCCCGCACATGAAAAAAGCAAAATGGGGACGGATCATCAATATCTCCTCGGCCCACGGCAAAGCCCCTTCACCCTGGAAGTGCGCCTATGTCGCGGCCAAGCACGGCATTATCGGGTTCACCAAGGTCATGGCCTGCGAACTGGCGGAATGGAACATTACGGCCAACTCGATCTGCCCCGGCTATGTCCTGACTCCGCTGGTTGAAAAACAGATCATTGATCTCGCCAAACAACACGGCATCAGCGAAGCAGAGGTTCCGGAACAGGTCCTGTTGAAAAATCAGCCCCTGAAAAAACTGGTTTCAACCGACGATCTTGCCGCCCTGGCCCTCTATCTTACCGGCCCGGCGGCCCAATGCATCACGGGTCAGGCCTTAAGCATCGATGGTGGCTGGACTTTTTCTTAAAAAAATAAATAAGTTACCACAACGCTTGAAGCATGAGCTTTAAGTGTCTTAACCTGCTTTAAAAAGGAGAGGAAAATGAAAAAGAGTTTATGGTTGTTGGTCGCAATTTTTTTTACGTTGTCACTTTTTACCATCTCCAGCAGTGTTGAAGCTGCAAAACGCGAAAAATTCGGCACAGACCCGCGACATCAGGAGGTCAGCCACCTCAAAGTTGAAACCTCCGGTGAAAAGCCAATTCGCTGGAAAATGGTTATGCCCTGGTCTAAAGGCCTGCTCTTTTTTGACTATGCCCAGCACTTTGCCGATTCGGTGCGTCTGGCCTCAGGCGGCCGCCTTGACATCAAATGCTTCTCAGCCGGTGAGCTGGTGCCGGCGATGCAGTGTTTTGATGCTGTGAGCAAGGGTTCAGCCCAGTGCGGTCACGACTGGCCGGGCTACTGGAAAGGCAAAAATGAAGCCTTTGTCGCCTTTGCTTCGGTCCCGATGGGGCTGGATGCCGAACTTTATAACGTCTGGCTCTACGAGCGCGGCGGGGCCGAGATGATGAATGAACTCTACGGGCGCTACAATCTGGTGGCCCTGCCCGGCGGCCAGTGCGGCCAGGAAATGGGTCTCTGCTCCAATAAACGGGCCACCAAACTCGAAGATTTCAAAGGCATGAAGGTCCGAACCCCGGGTTGGTTTATGGATATCATGACAAATATGGGCGCTTCGGTCAGCCCGGTCCCCGGCGGCGAAGTCTATCTCGCCCTCGAACGCGGCGTAATTGACGCCGCCGAATTTTCCGCCCCGGCCGTCAACTACCCGATGGGTTTTGATGAAATCACCAAATATGTCATCGAACCCGGCGTTCATCAGCCCGGCTGCCAGTTCGGCCTTTTCTTCAACAAGGATGCCTACAACCAGCTGCCCGCTGATCTGAAGTGGATTGTCGACATCTGCGCCAAAGAGACGCAGCTCTGGAGCTATAACTGGACCACGAATCTCAATATCAAGGCGATCGAGCTCTTCAAGAAAAAAGTCGAATTCGTCAAAATGGACAAAGATACCATTATCGCCTTCAAAAAAACCACTCAAGCCTATCTCGATTCTTTAAAAGCCAAATACCCCGATGTCAAAAAGGTGCTTGATTCACAGGATACCCTGATCAATGATTTCGCCGACTGGCGCGACATCCGTTCCGGCGTCACCCCCTGGCCTTACGAAACCTTTATCGGCGGTAAAACCAACGAATAATCTTTGCCATTATTCGCTATTATTCAATGTAGAAGTTTTACCACAGAAAACACAGAGTGCACAGAGAAAAGCTCGCATATATACCTCTCTGTGCTCTCTGTGTCCCCTCGAGTGAGCATAGCGAACGAGTGGTATATATTTTAAGCTGTTTTTAATTGAGTCAATCTTTTTACTGTCCGGAGATAACATGAGCAGTTCATTGTGCAGAGGGATTAATCTCATCAACGAAAAAATCGGCCGGCTCGGAGCCCTGCTGATTTTACCGATGGTTGCCGTTGTCGTCTACGAGGTTATCATGCGTTATCTGTTTAAAGCGGCAACCTCCTGGGGTTTCGAAGCTACGACCTTCATCTACGGCGTCCATTATATTCTCGGCCTGAGCTATACCCAGCTCCATAACGGCCATGTTTCCATCGATATTTTTGAAGCCCGCCTGGCAACCCGCAAACGGGCCATTCTCGCAGTCATAACCAATCTCATCATATTTTTCCCGACCTTTGCCTGCATGACCATCTTTTCCTGGAAATATGCCCTGGACTCCTGCCGCAATCTTGAACATCAATCAACCAGCTGGGGGCCTCCGACCTACCCCTTCAAAATTCTGATGGCGACAGGCTTTACTCTGCTCTTCCTGCAGATGGTGGCCAAACTGATAGAGGACTGGAAGATGATCTCTGAAAATCATGAAACTGAAGTTTCCGGGCCTGGAATTTCCGGGGAGGCACTGCCATGAGTCCGGAAATACTTACTGTTCTGATGTTCGTCACCCTGATTATCGCAATCGCTCTGGGTCACCCGCTGGCCTATACCCTGGCCGCTGTAGCCGCCCTTTTCGGCCTGATTGATAACAGCTTTAATGTTCCCATGCTCTTTGACATGTTCGCCAATAACTCCTGGGGACTGATGCAGAACTACGTTATTGTCGCCGTGCCGCTTTTCATTATGATGGCTCAGGTTCTGGACCGTTCAAAAGTCTCGGAAAAACTTTTCGAATCACTCTACATCGTCCTCGGCGGCTTAAAGGGCGGCCTCGGCCTGGCCGTGGTTGTCGTCAGCACCGTTTTCGCGGCAACCACCGGTATCATCGGGGCATCAGTCGTCGCCATGGGACTGATGGCCGGTCCCGCCCTGATCAAAAAAGGCTATCAGAAAGAGCTCACTTCCGGTATAATCTGCGCCTCCGGCACCTTGGGCATTCTCATTCCGCCGAGTATCATGCTGGTGGTTTACGGCGGGCTGACCGGCTTTAAAGAGACCTCGGTCGGCAATCTCTTTGCCGGCGCTATTTTACCCGGCATCCTTCTCGCGGCGCTCTATTTTCTCTACATTACCATTCTCTGCCACTTCAAGCCGCAAATTGGACCGCCGATTGCCGAAAGCGACCGCACCTGCAGTGCCGCACAGAAGTGGAGCATGACCTTGAAATCACTGGTGCCCCCGTTAGGTTTGATCCTGACCGTCATGGGCACGATCCTCTCCGGCATTGCCACCCCGACCGAAGCCGCCGCTCTGGGCGTGGTCGGAGCCATGGCCCTGGCTTTGGCCAACCGCCAGCTCAACTGGAGAGTCCTCAAGGAGGCCAGTCTCGCCACCTACAAAACCACGGCCATGATCATGATGCTCTTTATCGGCGGTAAATTTTTCAGCACCGTTTTTCTGAGCCTGGGCGGCGGTGATGTCGTGGCCAATTTTCTCCTCGGCGGGGGCCTCAACCGTTATATGGTTCTGACGATCATGATGGCCATCGTTTTTTTCATGGGCATGTTCATTGATTGGGCGGCCATTCTTCTGGTAACCGTGCCGATCTTTACCCCGATCGCGATGGAACTCGATTTCAACCCCTTATGGTTTGCAATGCTGATGTGTGTCAACCTGCAGACTTCATTTCTGACCCCGCCTTTCGGTTACGCCCTCTTCTATTTCAAAGGGGTCGCCCCGGAAGGCGTAAATATCGGCCATATCTATCGCGGCATCATTCCTTTTGTTGCCCTGCAACTGCTGGGTCTGGTCTTGTTAGCAATTTTTCCGCAGATCATAACCTGGCTGCCGGACGTACTCTTCAGCCATTAAGGAGAAAAAAATGGAAGTAACCCTGAGTTACGGCCTTGCCGGTTTGGGCTTTGCAATTCCGGAAAGCCCTGGCTTTCAAGGCGTACTGCGACCCCGTGAAGCAAAGGTCGTCGATAATCCGGAAGCGGCAATCCTTGAAGCCCTGCACCGGCCGCTTGCCACAAAACCATTAGCCGGGCTTGCTCAGGGGCGCCGGAGCGCCTGCATTGTCATCAGCGATATCACCCGCCCGGTGCCCAATCAGATCATTCTGCCCCCGTTAGTGGCGGAACTTGAGAAAGCCGGCATTAAAAAAGAGGCGATCACCATTCTGATCGCCACCGGCATTCATCGCCCTAATGCAGGGAATGAGCTGGTCCGCCTGGTCGGGCCTGAAATCGCCAAAGACTACCGCATCATCAATCATTTCTCAAAAAGGGCTGAGGATATGATCCTCGTCGGGGAGATCAACGACGGCGTCCCGGCCCTGATCAACCGTCACTATGTCGCAGCCGATCTCAAAATTCTGACCGGATTTATCGAACCGCATATGTGGGCCGGTTTCTCCGGCGGGCGCAAATCGATTCTCCCCGGCATCTCCTCGATCGAAACCCTTGAATATATGCACGGCCCGGAGATGATCGCCCATCCCGGCACGGTTTACGGGGCTCTCGCAGGCAATCCTTTTCATGAGGCCGGTCTGGCCATCATGAAAAAGGCCGGAGCCGATTTTATTGTCAATGTAACCCTCAACAGCGCCAAAGAGATCACTAAGGTTTTTGCCGGCGACCCGGTTAAGGCCCACCTGGAGGGGTGTCGGTTTCTCGCCCCATTTTGTACAAAAGCCCTTGACACACCCCTCGATTTCATTGTCACAACCAATTCCGGAGCCCCGCTCGACTGCAACCTCTATCAAACCGTCAAAGGTATTACCGGAGCCGCACCGGTCGTCAAACCGGGCGGCGAAATCATCATTGCCAGCGCCTGCAGTGAAGGTGCCGGCAGCCCGGAATATATCGAGATCCTGAAAATGGTCGACAACCCGAAAAACTTTATCAAGCGACTTTTAAGGCGGGAATTCTTTATTTCCGATCAATGGTGTGCCCAGGAGACCTATCAGGTGATGCTGGAGCACCCGATTCACCTCTACAGTGAGGGCTTGACCGCCGCCGAAATCGAACGATATCACATGCATCCGGTCAGTTCCATCACCGAAACAATTTCAGCACTGCTTCACAAATACGGTCCCCAGGCCCGCTGGGCCGTAGTTCCGGACGGCCCCTTGCTGATCCTTAAACTTTCACATCAAACAGAACCAGGAGAAGACAGATGAGTTCGAGTACCATCCCTTTAAGTAAAGTTTTAAGTGATGCCGAATATCAGGCCATCGACAGTTTCTGCGGCACCCATCCAGGCGTGGCAAACCTCTTGGAAATTGCCGAATTTCTGCACGATACTTTTGCCTTGACCCTGGTTCTGGACCCCGAAATCATTGCCGGATTCGCCTCCGACAGTTCCAATCTTCCAGCCCATGCCGAAGCCCTCTGCCGACCGGAAGACGAACGTCAGGCGGCGATTATTCTGCGGACGGCAAGGGCGGCAAAGATTCCGCTCACCCTCTCCGGCGGCCGTTCCAATCTGACCGGCAGCGCCACCGCCGAAGGCGGCATAGTCCTCTCGACCATTAAGCTTGATGAGACAAAACTTGTTATCGATCGGGAAAAACTTCTCGTCACCAGCCCGGTCAACATTATTCTGGAAGAGCTGCGGGAAAAAATTCTCGCCGCAACCGACAAAACCCTCTACTACCCGGTCGACCCCACCAGTCGCGGCGACGCCTGGGTCGGAGGCGCCATTGCCTGCAACGCTTCCGGCTTTACTCCGGGAGAGATCGGCGCCACCCGGGACTGGGTTGAAGGCCTTGACATTCTTCTGCCCGATGGCATGAAAATCAAGGCCCGCCGCGGCCAGTATATCTCTGCTGACGGAGCCTTCACTCTCGACGACGGCACCGGAAAAAAAATCTGGCCGATACCCACCTACCCCAGACCCGCGATCAAAAATGCCAGCGGACCTTTTTCTGCAGCCGACGGCAGAATTGACCTGATCGACATGTTCATCGGCAGCGAAGGTCTTTTCGGCCTGGTTACCGGCTGCAGACTAAGACTGAGCCGCCGCCCCAAAGCTTATATTGACCTCTTTTTTTCACTCCCTGATGAAAAACAGGCCATTGCGTTCTACCACTATCTCAACCGGGAACTCGACGGTAACTTAGGAACCTTAAGTGCTTTTGAATATTTCGGCGTCAACTCCTTAAGCTACATGGACCACAAGGAACGTCTCTTTTACGGCGACAATCAGGTAGCCATCTATCTGCAGATACCAACGGACAAAAAAGATCCCGACCAGGAAATCGAAGCCTGGTTCGATCGTCTTATCAAGGCTGACTGCGGGATTGAACCGGAAGCCGTGCTCCTGCTCGACAACGAACCCAAACGACGCATTTTCATGGAGTCACGCCACTCCATGCCGGCCAACGCCCTTGAAGTCATTCAGAAACACGGCACCTACACGATCATGACCGACACCGTCGTCCCGCCTGAGCGTTTTGCCGAATTTCTTGACTATCTTCACGGTCTGCTCAGGAGTGAAGGGATCGACTATCTCTCTTTCGGTCATTTTGGCGACTGTCATCTCCACTTTACCCTGCTCCCGGAAAAAGCCAAACTGGAACGGGCCACCGAACTCTACGACCTGTTCATTCACAAAGCGGTCGAACTGGGCGGGGTCTATTCAGGTGAACACGGCACCGGCAAACGCAAACGCAAGGATTTCATTACCCTTTATAATCAGGCCGCCATCGAACAGCTGAAACAATGCAAAGCCGCCATTGACCCCGATTTTCTGCTTAACCGGGGCAATGTCTTTATCCCCTGAAAAAGTAAGATTCGAAAAACATGATATCGCTTTTTCTCTGCCTCTCTACATCTTAGTTAAAACTTTTTCTCTCCCGCAGAGAGGCAGGGAAAGGCAAAAGCGAAATCACCTGTCAAGAATCACTTGACTTTCAACCACCCCCCACCCTATAAACTTCCACAAAATAAAACCATCTCTTCAGAATCAGCCATATTACAAAAATCTCGGAAAGAAACAGATTATCGATGAATACAACCAGCCCCGCCTGCACCTGTCCGGTTTCCCGGCTGCCGATTCTCGCCAAACCTGAATGGAATAAGGTTGAATTCGGCAATGAATATAAAATTTCCGCGGAAATTATCGGCGAGCAGATTCTCGTCACCCATAATTCGGGAACTCCCACTTTGCACGACATTCAAAATGCGATGAATTTTACGAGTTACATCATTGATAATTTTTTACCCGGCAAACCCTACGTTCACATTTTCGACTACAGCGGCATCAGACAGAATGTTTCTCTGGCCAATCGCCGGGTGGTAATCAAAACCCTGGTTCAACGAAAGCAGATGCAGGCGGCGATCTTCTACGGCCTGACCCCGTCGCTGAAATTGAGCATTCAGATCGGTCGATTTTTCAACCATCTGCCGTTTACCTGCCTGATCACGCAAGACTACGCTGAAGCCCTGGAGAGCGCTATCGCAATCCTTGCCCACCGGGAGCAGCATTTGCTTCTGCCCGAAGAGCGTAAAGCCCTGGATCAGGAGGAGACCTCAAAACTGTTAGCCGAACTCAGTCAGAATCTGCTCACGCCTGAGCGTGGCGACTTCGAACCTTTTGAACGGGCGCTTGATCTGATTGAGGATGAGATCAGATATCTGGAAGAGCAGGAGGGAATATCCCGTCATCAGGAGACCATGACCCGACTGGGAAAAATTATCAGCAGCAGAAATGAAAAGGCCAGAATCTACCGGAACAGTCTGCGTCCGAACCAGCTCTTTGACAGCCCGGCTCAATCTCTAAGAGGAGAATCCTGAATATGCGGGAAATCGCTTACATAAACAGTAATTTTATAGACTTGAATAAAGCCGTCGTCCCGATCAACGACCGGGGCTACCTCTTTGCAGACGGCATCTATGAAGTGGTGGTCACCCGTAACGGCAGGCCTTTCCTCCTCGCAGAACACCTTGCAAGACTGCAGCGCAGTGCCGATGCCATTCTCCTGCAACTGCCTCTGACGCCGGCCGAAATTACCGACATCATAGAGCGCGGCCTCAACGAATCCGGTTTTGGCGAAACCCTGGTCTACATTCAGATAACCCGAGGGATAGAACCCAGACGCCACAACTACTCCGACAATCTCAAAGCCAACCTGACCATGACTTTTCGGCCGCATCCGGAATATGATCCGAACCTGACCAGCAAGGGCGCTGCCATCATCACCGTCCCTGAAATCCGCTGGCAGCGTTGCGACATCAAAAGTATTGCCCTGCTGCCCAATATCATGATGAAGCAGAAAGCTGTGGCCTGCAAAGCGCAGGAAGCCCTCTTTGTCAGCAGCAGCGGCCTGATACGGGAAGCCACCGCGGCCAACATCTTTTTTGTCAAAGATAAAGTTCTTTACACCCCGCCGGCGGATCACCATATTTTAAACGGCATCAGCCGCGCCTACATTATCAGACAGGCTGCCCGGCACGGCGTTGACCTGATTGAACGCGAATGCTCCCTGGCGGAAACCCTCGCCGCAGATGAAGTTTTCATCACGAGTTCAACCATAGATCTGCTTCCGGTCAACAGAATAGACGACACCACCATTGCCGACGGCCGACCCGGCCCATTAAGCAAAACTGTAAAAACCTGGTTTCCGGTCAGCACGTCCCGAGAAAACCCAGCCATAAGGCATAACTGAAAGCCGAAAGAATTGTAGTCAGAGAAATTGAAGCGACCGCCAGCTCGACCTGCCCGCCCATCTCCCGGGCCATCACATAAGTCAGGGTCGCGGTCGGAGCCGCCAACAGAATCAGACCCGGAGCGAAAGTCCGCCGATCAACTCCAGCCAGGTGAAAAAGGAGCAGACCGGCAGCCGGCAGAAGAAACAGCTTCAGCACGGCTATCTGCAGCGCCTGCGGCAGCCAGCGGCGCAACAGAGAAAAAGAGATTGACGCCCCAATCAGCAGCAGTCCCATGGGCAGGGCGAGGCCGCTTAAAATCATTAAAAAGCGATCAAAAATCTGCGGCAACGGCAACGCGCTCAGATTGAAAACAATACCGGACAGAGCCGCCAGAATCACCGGATTCAGGAGTACCGGAAGCAGCAGATCACGTCGGCGCCGGGAAACCACCGTTCCGGCGCTGCCGTAATACTGCAGAAGAACGACCCCGAGAAAATTCTGCAGGATCATGAGAAAACCAACCATCATGCTGGCACGCGCAAAACCTGCCTCGTCAAGGAAGTAAAAAGCGACCGCCAGACCGATGTAACCGAGATTACCGTGAATCGCCGCCTGAGCAAAGGTCGCCTGCAAAGGGCCGTCAGCGACGTTGCGCTGTCGATTATAGAGAACCGTAGCCCCCACGATCACAAGAACGGCGAGGGTCATCATGATCACCGACCAGGGGTCAAACTCGGAACGGAGTGAGGCTTTGGTCAAAGCCCGAAAAACCAGGGCGGGAATTGCCAGATAGAAGACCAGACGGTTGGCGGGAACCATAAAATCGGTTTTCATGAAACCCAGGCGCCTAACCCCGGCCCCCAGAATAATCAGCATGAAAATCGGAATAATCGTGGTAATAACTTTGCTCATGGGAAAATATTATAAGCCGTAAAGATTTTGGTTTTATTTATCAGCAACTCTTGATAATAAAGAAATATGGATTCACAACACACCCTTAACCCGCCGCTCGTTGTTCCCAATCGAGTAGTTGTCCTCTCCGCGGGCACCCTCTACACGATGAAACTCGAAGAGATTTTCGCCATTGCCCGGGAGTGCGGTTTCGACGGGGTTGAGCTGATCATCAACACTCTTTTTGAAAACGGTAATCCCCATAAAATCATTGAGAAACTCCTTCCCATCTGCCCGATTCTCTCGATCCACGCCCCCTTTTTCAAACTGCATGGCTGGGGACATAGCGGCTCGTCACTGATCCGATGCATCGAACTGGCTCACGATTTTGCGATTCCGCTGGTCAACTTTCATCCCCCCTTCTGGTTTCCGCCGGAGATCGCCTTCCGCCGCTGGTTCCACCGGGTAAAAGACTACCAGAGGCTGGTCAAAGACAGCAAAGTCATCGTCACTATCGAAAACATGCCCTACGTCGGCAAACGCATCCGCTTCAACCCGAATATCTTGCGAAAATCTGAAGAGATGCTCAATTTCATCCAAAAGCACAATCTCTTCATGACGTTCGACACCACCCACATCGGCTCGCACAACCCCAACTTTCTCGGCGAATTTCAACGCCTCTTCGTCAGCGGGCGAATCAAGAACATCCATTTCAGTGATTATGGGCACGGGCGGGAACATCTCTTTCCAGGACGCGGCATTCTGCCCCTGACCCGCTTTCTCTACATGCTTAAAGCACGCAACTATGAAGGGGCCGTCACGCTCGAATTAAGTCCGGCGGAACTGCCGCCAAATCGTGACCTGATCGTGGAGAGCCTCAGCGAAGTAAACGAATATTTAAGAGCGGAGCTGTTTTAACGGAGAGTCTGCGCAGGTGAGTTGAAACTGCAAAAGTCCAGCAAACCTCAAAGTATGGCTGAGCGCAAAAAACTGAAAAAAGACCGAAACTGACCGCACCGGAAAAATCGGGCGCAATGCCGGCATGGGTAGCGCAAGCCTCAGAGCACGGTCATGACAAAAGGAAAGCTGCAGTCAGCTGCCCGGTTCAATAGTCAGGATTTCAGTCAGATTGTAGAGCTCAAAAAACTGAAGCAGTTTTTTAGAGACATTCACTAAAACCATTTCGCCTTTGCGCTCGGTAACTTTTCTTTGAGCGCTGACGATGGAACCTAAAGCACTTGAATTGAGATAGGTTACCCGTTCCATATCGAGAACCAGTTTACCCACGCCGGCATCCGTTGCCGCCGTCAGTTCCCGTGAAAATTCATCCCAAGTTTCTATATTGGCTACATCACCTTTAAGCGCCAGTCGCATTTCCATCAAAACCCTCCGCCCAGTTTAAACAAATACACACCTCTTGAAAAGCCCGATTGTACCGGAAATCGTATGCCCGCCAACCATAAAATCCGCCGCTGACACCTTACTCCTCACTCTCCTCGACCGCCTCAACTTCCTCAACTTCCTGAATTGCGATCTCCTGCGTGAACCATTTTTTAATCGTCTTGAAATAGGAGAGAAAAAAGAACAGCAAGGCCGCCATAACCACATATTTAAAAACCGCAATATGGCGATCGAGATAGTCGAAAAAATAGGCCCAGATGATAATTGCGGCCAGGGTTCCGGAAAAGACCGCAGAGAAGTTGCGCTTGATGCTGAACTTGAGAAAATAAGCGATGATGGAACCGGCCACCGGCCCGGTAATCGGCAGCGGCACCATGACAAAGGCAAAAATCCCCAGCCAACCGTAGCGGGCGACGTTTTTTTTGTGTTTGAGAGCCTGTTTTTCGGCATTGCCGGTCACAATCGTCAACCAGCGACACTTTAGATAATTCTTAAAAGAGAAGACAAACAGCGAATAACAGTAACAGACAATCAGCACCTCAAGAAACATATTGTAGGCTATGGTCACCCAGGGTGAAAACTTGAAAGCGATACAGATTCCGATCCCCGCGGCGCGACCGCCCAGAGTGTGGGCGACAAAGGCCAGCAGCAAGGTCTGGCCGGTTTTTATATCCAGCGTCAGCGCATAAGCGATAAGAGCGATAAAAACCAGGCTCAAAAAAAGACCCAGCAGAAAAACCCGACCTTCGCCACTGCGATAGAGCGCCGTACCGACGCCTCCTTCGGGTTCCTGAGCCTTTGCATCCGGGCTGTTTTCTGCGGTTTTCACGACGGGCCCCTCACTGACTGCAGAATTTTCATCCGGCGGCAGCACGGGTGCAACCGCATGCCGCCAGCTTGTTATCTTCTTCAGAAAACTCATAATCCTTCTATATTATGCCTTTTTACCGCCTTAATAAAACTCCCGCTGACTACAACTATTGTCGCGAATTTGTCAAGCATAAAGACTATGAAAATCAAGCAAATACAACTCTACATCGAGGGCGCCTCGCCGACCAGAGGCACCTTTCCCATTTCCTGACGAATCCTTGCAACCCGACGCTTGACGGCATCATTGGGACGATCCGGTCGCCAGAGATGGGGACCCGGCAGAACCGCGGCCAGCAGAGCCGACTGATCGGCATCAAGGGCTCGAGCATGACAATGAAAATATTTCAAAGCCGCGGCTTCAACACCGCAGACTCCAGGCCCCCAATCAACACTGTTAAGGTAAAATTCGAGAATCTTCTCCTTGCTCCAGACCAGCTCCAGAAGTAAGGTGTAGTAGGCTTCGGCAAATTTTCGCCACCAGCTCCGCGCCGGCCAGAGAAATAGAGTCCGCGCGGTCTGCATTGAGATGGTGCTCGCTCCCCGCAGAGCCCCACCCTCCTGCAAGGCCTGCAGGGCCAGACCCAGCTCAATAAAATCGAAACCCCGGTGCCGCAGAAAGCGCTGATCTTCGGAAGCGAGTACAGCCCTTCGGAGATGCGGTGAAATCTCCTGCAGAGAGACCCACGACTGCGGCTGAAAAAAAACCTCCCTTCCCAGAAGCAGGGCCATCCGGGCCCGAGCGGCGGCCACGGTCAGCGGCGGCCTGACTGAACCGAAAACAAAGACCTCCAACCCCGTCACCAACAAAAGCGCCAGCAGAAGCAGCAGGAAGCCGCGGCGCCAGAAACTGGCTCTGCTATTTTTTCTGATTTTCCTGTTTTTCCCGAACATAACTATCAGAATTTACCGATTTCAGCCAGCGCCGCCAGCCCTGCACGATCGCTGATTAAAATTTTCGCTCCATCAATCCGGATAAAGCCCTCGCGCTGTAATTTACTCAGCATGCGGGAGAGGGTCTCAGGAATCGTCCCCAGGAGACTGGCCAGCTGGGTTTTGGAAAGTTCCAGCTGCAGGTTGTCACCGGCGAGCTGTTTTTCGCTGAGAAAGAGCAGGTGGGCGGCAAGACGACCGGGAACCTCTTTCAGAGAGAGCGCATCTATCATCTTGGTAAACTGGCGCAGACGCGCCGCCAGCGCGGCCAGAAGATTGAGTGCAAGAGCCGGATTCGCCGCCACCAGAGCGACAAAATCGTCGCGGGGCAAAAAAATCAGGCGGCAGTCTTCGAGGGCGACGGCATGCGCCGGAAAACTTTTGCCGGCAAAAACCGGCACCTCGCCGAAGGGCTCTCCGGACCCGAAAATGTGCAGAATCTGCTCCTTGCCTTCCGGAGAGATCATATATATCTTAACTTTGCCCTCTTTAACCAGATAAAAGCCATTACCCTGATCACCGGCCGAGAAAATAGTAGTCCGTTTCCTGTAACTGACAACCATGGCAATCCCGCTCAACTCTCTGAGATGCGCTTCGGCCATGCCCGCAAAAAGGGAGGTCCGGCCCAGCCATTCCACCAGAGATCGATCTCTATTATCATCAATCATATCTATTTGAACCATCGCTGAAAATATAAAAATAACCCGCCTGGCGCTCCCATAACACATTCCTGATAATATTTCAGCTCTTTGACTTAAGTCAAAGCGGTCGATCCGCAAAAAGAATAAAGATACAATATCAATACAGTTTAAAACCCAGACCGATTATTGGAGAAAATAATATGCGTTGTCCCGGACAGGATTCCCGTTACTGGAAACACGATGCGATATTCGACTCAAAATGTCCCGCCTGCGGGGCCGACATCGAATTTTTCAAGGACCAGACCACCTGCAAGTGCAAAGGCTGCGGCAAACAGATCGTCAACCCGAGAATGGACTTCGGCTGCGCCTCCTACTGTCAATACGCCGAACAATGCATGGGGGAGCTGCCGCCGGAACTTCTAGCCAGCCGGGATGACCTGCTTAAAGACCGGGTTGCACTTAAAATGAAGATGCACTTCCGTAAAGATTTCAAGAATGTCGGCCAGGCCACCAAAGTGGCTCGCTTTGCCGCTGAAATCGTCCGGACCGAGGGCGCCAATCCCGCCGTGGTGCTCTGCGCCTCATACCTCCATAATATCGGGGCCAAACTGGCAAATGAAAGTTCTGTCAAACCCTCATCGGATGATCTCGAAAAAGAGACCCTCCGTTTAAGCCGGGAAATCCTTACAGGGTTGAGCGCCAAAGAGGAGTTAACCGACCAGGTTCTGGCCATACTGGATCATATCTTTCGCCCTGGTGACAATGAAAACCTTGATTTTAGATGTGTCCATGATGCCATTCAGATATACCGACTCCAGAACCTGAATAAAGAGAAACCGTTTTCTGAACTTGACTTGGCAAGTCATCTCAAAGAAGATTTTTTAACCGACAGCGGCCGAGAACTGGCCCGCAAAACTATTATTTTAAATTAACCACACCGCAAAGAATGGAGAATGAATATATGAAAATCTTACGGAATATTATCGAGATTGACGAAGAATTGTGCGACGGCTGCGGCCTGTGCGTGCCGGCCTGTGATGAAGGCGCGATTCAGATCATAAACGGCAAGGCCAAAACTGTCGCCGAAAAATATTGCGACGGCCTCGGCGCCTGTCTCGGCGATTGCCCTCAGGGAGCCATCACCATGGTTGAAAGATTAGCCGATGATTTCGATCCCGAAGCCGTTGAGGAGTACCTGAAAGAACGTAATAGTGAAAGCAGCGCCCCGGCGGCGGCAAAAACTGAAAACAGCTCCGCTGCAACCCTGGCCTGCGGCTGTCCCTCGACCCAGTTGCAGACCTTAACCACTTGCAACTGTAACGACAGCCAGAAGATTTCCGGTACGCCAGTGTCGGCCCTCGGCCACTGGCCGGTACAGATCCGCCTGATCCCGGCCCATGCCCCATTTCTTAATCATGCCGACATCCTCATCCTGGCCGACTGCGCCGCAGTTGCCTATGCCGGATTGCATCAGGAATTATTAAAAAACCGCGTCGTCATGATGGGCTGCCCCAAATTCGACAACCTGCCGGATTATGAAGAACGTTTTACGGAGATGTTTACAAAGAACGAGATTAAGAGCGTGACCGTCGTCACCATGGAAGTCCCCTGCTGTTCCGGTTTGCCGGTCGCCGTTAAAAAAGCCCTGCAGAAAGCCGGGAAAAACGTCCCGGTTAAAGAGATGGTTATCGGTCTTAAAGGGGAGATTTTGAAATAGCAGCAGACCGTGAAGAAAATTGAGGTCATCCTCAATTTTCTTCACGCATTTGGAAACATTTTTAATAATTTCAGCTTACCTGTAAATCAACCGTCTCTATAAGAAGTTTTTCAAGCATGGCTTTGGAGACGGCCTCTTCTTCCTTACTTGGTGAATCACTATAGGCAGCATATTACAGTTAATAAGATTTAAATGGTCCGGTTAAATCGAGTCGATACGGAGTTAAGCCGAGTAACAAAGTTGATTTATTGACCCTTCATAACTATTTTGATCTGCTCTTCAGTCAAGGCCTCACTGAAAATAGCAACTTCATCTATCCAGCCATGAAAGAAATTACATGCTTTATATTTATTCTTTCCTTCAGGACAAGTACCTGAACCGATATACAAAGTCATCTTATCGGCAAACGCATCTTCGTGGAGGGACGGCAGATTTGTCCTTTCGATCTTTAAAAATTTATTCTCGTTATAAAATGAACCATCGTCATTGTAATAGTAATAGAGTCGCAGAACCGCATCATTATCACTAACGCCATTATCAAAAACCATCGCCATAAAATACCACTCATTTTCTGGTATTTGTGGATTTACAGCATTTTCTGTGGAACGATTCGAAATCGAACTTCCATCCCCTTCCCATAAGCCGCCAAACGGATAATCGGCCCAGGCTCCGCCTACAAGTTTACCTTCTGTACCCAAAAAATAACAAGAGCCTTCATAGGAACTTTTATTTTCCATATCTCGAGCGGAAATGACAAAGGCTTGGGAACTTTGTGCACCATCATTTTTACACCATGCCGTCAAAGTTAAATCACCATTAGTACAGTCTTCACCATCACCTTGACATGTTAAAGAAAAAGCGTTTGTAGAATTGAATTCAATAAAATCACCCACACCATCAAAATATGCAGCATAAGCCCCTGCCGATGCAGTTGGCGGGCCATCATAATCATCACCAGTTTCATAATGATCAACCAATCTGGCACCTTGATGACCAAGAACATTATTGCCATGCGGCGCCTTTATGTGAATATTGTTCCCGTCTATCTGGTCCTCTTCGAAATTAATATATCCCAGAAGGCTTCCCCCATCAATAGGGTTAGGTTCTTCATGTCCAGTCCCACCACAACCAGAGATACGGGCCGCAACGACTATATCATCTGCCGTACTACTCGTCCCATCAGGACCGGATGAGCGAAAGGAATTACTCGGAGAAGAACTACTTCCCAGCCATTGATAATTGTTGCCCCAAGGATCAATTTTATAAAAATCAACATCCAAATCAAATTCATGAAGGAAATCGTCCAAAGGAGTCATGTGATCATCTATATACCAGGTCCCACTCCCATTATCGTTATTCCAGATATATGAACAAACTTTACGTGCCAGAGAGTGCAAAGTGGTGGTTGCCAGTTCTATCGCTTCAGCCTGCAGCGTGACCGGCAGAACGATATCATCGTTAGCAGCATCAGTATAGGTTGTACCACTTCCGGGCCAGGTCACTGTTTCAATTTCCTGACCGGGGCCTCCACTGACTAAAACTGCG
>JAFGVI010000084.1 GCA_016938065.1 Deltaproteobacteria bacterium
AAAAAACCTACTCAACTTTGTGACTTGAATTAAATCATTGACGTTTAAAACAAAATAAACACGAATGATGGTTACATTGCGGTTTTCCTCTGCGTCACTGCGTCACTGCGCCTCTGCGGGAAAACGCTTTTGGTCTCCCGCAGAGGCGCAGTGACGCAAAGAAAACCGACTACCTATTGACCCCCGAAGAGCTTTTTGAGCAGGGTGGTTGTCTGTTTTAAAGGTTCGGAGCGGATAGCCGCTTCTTCCTCCGCGAGATAGTGGAAAATGCCGTCCATGCCTTTGTCAACGACATAGGCGTTCAGATTTTCTCTGGCATCCGGCAGAAAAGGAATATTCTTATATTTACCGAGCACCGCATCGTAGGCTTTGATGGCACCCACCTCAGACAAACTGCTCTCAACCACCGGCGTCATCTCACGAGTCAACTCCGGCGTCATCTTACCGCGGAAATATTGGGTCGCCGCATCTTTCGGGCCTTTATAAATATTCTGCACATCATCAATCGACATTTCCGAAATTGCTTTGCCGAAAAGTTCCTTGGCCTTGGGCGTGGCCGCTTCCGCCGCGCGATTGAGCTTGAGCTCGAGATCGTCGAGCATCGCCGCCATCCCCGCCTTCTGCAAAACCTTTTTGGCCGATTCAAGTTTTTCCGGCAGAGGAATGTGAATCAGGGCATCACTGTTAAAACCATCGGTTTTACTGAGCTGAGCTACGACCGTTTCGCTGCCGACCCGCAAAGCCTCTTTGAGACCGGAACCGATCTCGGTTTCGCTGAGTCCGCCCAGGGTCGGCGGGGAAACCGAGGGCTGGCCCAATTTATTGAGCAGACTCTTGCCGCTGTCAGTCCAACTCGTGCCGGCAAAGAGATTGCAGCTCAACAGCAGAAAAAGAGCCAGGGAGCCAAAGCCCTGCAGCAAACCCACCGTCAACCTTCGCGAACCTTCTGGCTTTCTTCGCATCACCACTACTCCTTTAAAAAACAGCGCTAAAAATCAATCGATCCTGTCAAACTTGGCGGCCGGGACCCCGCAGACACTGCAACGCTCAGGGCAGTCGCCGGCCACAGTATTACCGCAGACACTGCAGACCCAGATATCAGCTTCCGGCAGATCGCCACCCTTATCATAGCTGGCCAGAGCCTCCTGATAGAGGCCGCAGTGAATCTCCTCAACCGTATTGGCCCACTCAAACATTCTCAGGGCTATCTTGTTGCCCTCAGCCTTGGCGGTCTCGATGAAACCGGGATACATATCGCTAAATTCATGACTTTCGCCGGCAACCGCCTCACGCAGGTTGGCCCCGGTGTCGCCCACTCCATCCATGGCTTTGAGATGGGCCAGCGCATGTACGGTTTCAGCCGCGGCCGCGGCCCGAAAAAGTCTGGCAATCTGTGAGAAACCATCAGCTTCGGCCCGACCCGCAAAAGCCAGATATTTACGATTAGCCTGACTCTCTCCAGCAAAAGCCGCCTGTAGATTTTCCAGTGTCTTTCCCATATTGAACTCCTCCTCAACAATAAACAAATTAAATTTTCAATTCAACTTCACTTTACCAAGTTTTCTTCAACATTCATACTAAAGAAGACTATCTTTGTCAACTTAAAAGCCGACACTTGCGATACGGCTGTTTCTGTGCTACTTGCCGGCGGTCTTCTTATTTTCAACGACCACAATCGCAACCAAGAGAGAAGCAAATGCCCGATTTTGCCCGTACCAAAAAACTTATAGCGACCGCCTTAGGCCGACAGGCCGCCGATCTCGCGATTATCAATGCCAACCTGGTCAATGTTTTTACGGCCGAGATCATCCCTCAAAGCACGATCACGGTTTCCAACGGCATCATCGCCGGCATCGGCCAGGCACCCCCCGGCGCGATTGGCGCCGGGACCAAAATCATTGATGCCGCCGGCGATTTTGTCCTGCCCGGCTATATTGAAACCCATACTCACATCGCCAACGTTTTTCGCCTGCACGATTTCTGCGCCGCGGTCCTGCCCCACGGCACGACCACGGTGTTCAGTGAAGCGACCGAACTCGGCAACAGCCTCGGCCGCCAGGGCCTGAACTGGCTTTTAGAAGAGGCGGCGACACTGCCCTTTGATCTAAATTTTACCGCCCCCTGCTTCTCCCCGCCCTATCCCGATTTTGAGAGCTGTCATCCGATAAGCCCGGCCGAATACGAAGAACTTTTCCAGCGACAGAAGATTGCCGGCATCGGCGAAGCCTACTGGCCCGACATTATCAAAGGCGACGCCCGAACCCTGGAGCTCCTCGCCCTGGCCCAATACTACCACAAACCGGTGCAGGGCCATTCCGCCGGGGCCAAAGAGGCACAGCTCAACGCCTTTGTCGCCGCCGGGATCAGCTCCTGTCATGAGCCCATTGATGCCGAACAGGCCCGGGCTCGCCTGCGTCTCGGCCTTAACCTGATGATCCGTGAAGGCAGCATCCGCCGTGATCTCGCCGGAGTGGCACCGGTTAAAGAACTTACCCGGGAGAGCCGCCGCATGACCATTTCAACCGACGGCGTCACCCCCTCGTGGCTGCTCAGCGAGGGCCATCTCGACACGCTGGGACAGCGGGCGGTGGCCTTAGGCTTTGACCCGCTGACCGTGGTGCAGATGCTGACTTTAAATGGAGCCGAAGCCTTTGCCCGTCAGGATATCGGGGCCCTGGCCCCGGGGCGCCGGGCCGACATTCTGATTGTACCGATCCTGGAAAAATTTACCCCGCGGCTGGTCCTCTGCCGGGGAGAGATCTGCGCCCGCCACGGCCAAATGAGTAGAGGGAAAATCAGCCCGCCCTACCAATATCCACCGGCGGCCTTCAACTCTATTTCTTTAAAGCCGGTAACCGCATCAACCTTTCTCTATCCCACAACCAGAAGCGGTCAGGTCAAGGTC
>JAFGVI010000085.1 GCA_016938065.1 Deltaproteobacteria bacterium
ATTGTCACCTCTTTGAACAATCGGATTAGCCCGAGATAATTATTATGTGAAGCTTTTTATTAAGCGGCGCTTATATACCGACCCTCTATACCTATGTCAAGAAAAAAAATGGGCTGCCTGAAAATACAATCGACAGTTTCGCAAATGTTTTACCTCGGTCTCAAAACGACTAATTCCACTCTCCGGGCCACTTCAGCCATCAACAAACTTTGTTATATCATAATTGGGGTCAAAATGTATCTGAATAATTCAAAATTCATGAAAACCTGCGTGCGTCACACGCTAACAACGCTAAACACAAGTATACAGTATATTGAATTCTGCATTTTTTATAATTATAGCCATTTTCATATATTCTCTTGATTTCCATAGACAACTCATGTTAATTCGCACTAGCGGCATAGGATAAAACATTAAAAAAAATAATGCTTTTATAACTGTGTTCATATAAAATAGCGGTGGATTTTGTGAAATTTTATTTTTAACCTGCTTGAACATGCTTTCCTAAACGGTCTTTGATCGTAATTTTTAAATAACAGGTTAACCCCCATCAGCCCGGCAATACCAAAGGAGTTAAATTAATGATTAAAAGAATGTGGAATTTACTGATCGATTTTATCCGCGACTTCGGCCACGAAGCCGCGCGCGGCACCCGCGAGCATTGGAAGGGTTTGTTGATTTTCGGCGCTGTCTCTTTCTGTGCTTTTATTCTGCTGATTGTTTTGCTGTTGAAAGCCACTGCCAGTTATCAGTTTTGTGCTATGTGCCACAACATGGACACCTACATCGAATCCTGGAAGCAGTCTTCACACAAAGATGTCAGTTGCCTGGAGTGCCATTTCGAACCTGGTGTCTGGGGCGAGTTGAAGGGTAAATGGAAAGCTCAGACCCATGTCGTCATGAAAATAACCGGCACGGCTCCGCCGCGTCCTCACACGGAAATTAGTGATGCCAGCTGTCTGCGTGAAGGCTGTCACTCGACTGAAGGCCTCAAAGAGAGCACAGTTAATTTTAAAGGGGTGGCCTTCAGCCATGACACCCACTTAAGCGAGCTGCGCCGCGGCAAGAAACTGAAATGTGTCAGCTGCCATTCGCAAATTGTTCAGGGCAAACACTTGACCGTCACCGAAACCACTTGTTTTACCTGTCATTTTTACGACAAGGAGAACAATCCGGAAATTTCCGACTGCAAGACCTGCCATACTCAGTCCAAGGCTAAAATCTTTATCGACGCTAACGAAGATATGCCCTTTGTTCACAAAGACTATCTCGATCGTGACGTTAACTGTGAACAGTGCCATTTCGGCATTATCTACGGCGACGGTCATATCCTCGACAACGTCTGCGTTCAGTGCCACTCCGAACCGCATATTCTCGAAGGCAG
Organism: Deltaproteobacteria bacterium; assembly: GCA_016938065.1. Lineage (GTDB taxonomy): Bacteria > Desulfobacterota > Anaeroferrophillalia > Anaeroferrophillales > Tharpellaceae > Tharpella. The sequence continues at coordinate 1,385 of JAFGVI010000085.1, forward strand.
CTACAGCAGCGAAAAAATGCACTTCAATCATGTTACAGCTCATAAAGTTGAATGTTTTCGCTGTCACTCAACCATTGAACATTATATTGCCCGCGAGCAGTCAAACAAGTACCAGGAACGTCAGGACAGGCTCAAAATCAAAGTCGCTAACAGCGGTCTGCATTACGACAGCAACTGTGCCAAGTGCCATACCTTTGACCAGCACTCCATCATCCACCAGATGTATATCGGTGAAGGCGGCATCGATCACAAGGTCATGCCGAGCCCGATGTATCAGGCCCATCTCGACTGCGCCGGCTGTCACCTGACCATTTATGAGGCTAATGGTGAGACCCGCAAATTAAAGCGCCAGGGTTTTGACGAACTGGTGAAATCATGTTCCGAATGTCATGGTCCAGGCTACGATGACATGGCCCGGCACTGGAAAAAAGTTCTTGATGACGAACTGGCTAAAACCGACAAAGCCTTGCGCGACACAAACCAGCTTCTCGCCAACGCCAAATCGGCTGACGCCGTGCGGCTATATGACATAGCTCAGAAAAATTATACCTTTGTTAAAAATGGTCATGGAATCCATAATATCGATTTCGCCCTGAGTCTCCTGGCGGACTGTCGGAGCCGGTGCGAAAAAGCCAGGACGATCATCGACCCGCGCTATCAGGCCGCCACCATCGCTTCACCCTCAGGTTGTACCGATCTCTGTCACAGCTGTGTTGAGTGTATTGAGACCAAACCGGTCCCCTTCGGCGAGGTTCAGTTCCCGCACGATGTGCATGTCGTCGACGAAGGTCTGGCCTGCCTTGAATGCCACAGCCCCCGGGAACAGCATGGTCGGACCATCCTCAAAAACTGTAATAACTGTCACCATGGTTCTGGCATGGGGGCTGTAGAATGCGCCGACTGTCATACCGCCCAGTACAACCTGTATAACGGCCAGAACGCCTGCGACGAAATCAGCTGTGATGTGCGCGGGGTAGCCAACCCCATGGCAACCGACGTCGGCTGTAAGGATTGCCATATCCAGGTGGGAGAGGGCCAGCCCATGACCGACGCGGTTCTCAAAGAAACCTGTATCGGCTGCCATGAAAACGATCCTGCATACGGCACAATGGTTGATAAATGGCGCAAGGACGTTGAAGCTCTGGATCTCAAGACCCTCAAAAACGACCTTGACCAGATACAGAAATCAGTGCTTTTGTCGATCAAAAACGGCGACTACACTTATGATGCGCAGGATTTGATCAACAATGCTGATAAAAACCTTAAACAGCTTCTCGATGGCAACCCGATCCACAACCTTGAGTTTTCTAAAGATCTGGCCGGCAAGGTTAAGAGCTTAATAGAAAAAGCCAGCAAACAGTTACAGCGTCACAGCACCATTAAAACCCTTGGTGACAAGGAGTACAAATATTGAGGGCAGATGATTTGAGCAAACCGCCTCAATCTTCAGCCGGGCAATAAAAAGAGGGTGATGTAACATGGTTACATCACCCTCTTTTTATTGGCTGACCGCATTCTCTATTTAATCCCGGCCCAGCCCGCAAATAGTTATCGGTTGCAAGCTGAGCTTGCGGTTTGCTGATCGATAAAAGCGAAATACTCCTGCGCTTTAAGCTTAAATTCAGACAGATACGGTTCTGTTAACGGAGAAGATGGAATCCGCTCTATCTTTAACGGGTTGATCGGCCGGCCATTTTTAAAGGCTCGGAAATCAAGATGCGGACCGGTAGCCAGTCCGGTAGCCCCGACATATCCTATCACCTGCCCCTGGCTGACCTTGCTGCCGACCCTGATTCCGCAAGCGAAGCGACTTAAATGAATATAACTCGTTTCATAATGATTAGGGTGTCGCAGGCGCACTTTATTGCCATTGCTTTTATCATAACTGCGCTGTACCACAACCCCACCGGCCACTGCCATAACCGGTGTTCCAGCCGGCGCCGCATAATCAACCGCCCGATGGGGCCGCCAGACATTGAGCACCGGATGCAGACGCCGATTACTGTAGCCGGAAGAGATCCGACTGTAGGCCAAAGGCGCTTTCAAAAACGTTTTCTTCAGACTGCGGCCGTTACTGTCGTAAAAGGCCGCAGGCTCCCCATCAACGGGAAAAGCCACAGCCCGATAACTGTCTCCCTGATTGACAAATTCTGCAGCCAGCAGAGCTCCATAGCCGGCAAAAACTCCATCGCGATAGCGTTTTTCAACCAGCACGCGAAAGCTGTCATGCTGGCGCAGGTCGCGGGCAAAATCAATATCCCAAGCAAATATATCAGCCAGACGGCAAGCGAGATCGGTTCCTTCACCGAGCTGCGCAACCGTTTGAAAAAGTGATTCTTCGATGGTTCCGACAACAACATGACGCTCTACCTGATAAGCTATCGCCTCTTTCGAGATTGCAAACCGGTCATTTGCGTAACCGATCAACAGTTGCTCTTCGGCGTCGATTTCATAAATGAAACATTTAAAAGAACCATTCTCAAGCTTTAAAGTATACGGCTGCCCAACGCATAACCCCCGGACCGGAAAAATTTTTTCACAGTCCTGCGCCAGGCGCCAGAGATTGTGCGCATTGAAATATTCACCTAAAAGAGAACTTAATGTATCACCTCTCTTAATCACCCCGCAAAGCTCTTCTGCAACTGTTTTCTTCTCTTCCGGCCGAGGCGGACTTTCGCCTTCGGCACATGTGGTCGGAGGCGGACTGGGCCGGATAAGAGGTTCAGATTCTGTTCCGGTTAAATGCCCCTCTAAGTCGTATTGACGAATAAGCAAAACCGTGACCGCTATCAGGCTGATAAGCAGCAGCAGCGGCAGGCGGTTCGGTTTTTTTAGCTGCCGGAACTTCGGCCAGCGCCGGTCGGACAATGCCATTTTAAACTTACCCCCTCATCTGTCGGCAACCTTCGCTTGCATTACGCAATGAAAAAGGCACCCTGAGAATCTCAGGGTGCCGGCACACTTTCCGTTATCCAAACCTCAATCACCACTTCCCAGTACGTTTAACCTGTGCTTTCGGCATCCCCTGCAGTGAGGATTCGATCGATTTTTTAAAGTCATCTTCGGGAATCTCATAATCCTGCAGACGTCCGTTAAGAAAGGCATCATAACCGGCCAGATCGAGCATGCCATGCCCGCTGTAGCCAAAAAGTATAACCTTCTCCTTGCCCTCTTCCTTAGCCTGTTTCGCCTGGCGAATTGTCGCGGCGATGGCATGACTGGTTTCAGGAGCACAGATGGTGCCTTCGGTTCGGGCCCACTGTACCGCGGCGGCGTAGCACTCCATCTGCGGAATGCTCTCCGGCTGCAGCAGACCTTCAACCGTCGCCTGACTGACCAGAGGCGCCATACCGTGATAGCGCAAGCCTCCGGCATGTAAAGGCGGAGCGACAAAATTATGGCCCAGGGTATGCATCGGTAAAAGAGGCGTCATCCCCGAAGTATCGCCAAAATCGTAAGCAAAAGGAGCTTTGGTCAGACTGGGACAGGATTGCGGTTCCACCGGAATAATGGTAATATCCGCGCCATGAATCTTATCATTGACAAAGGGAAAAGAGAGACCGGCGAAATTACTGCCACCGCCGGCGCAACCGATAACGATATCAGGCTTTTTGACCCCGGCCAGAGCCAGCTGTTTCTTGGCCTCCAGGCCGATAATCGTCTGATGTAAAAGAACATGATTAAGCACGCTGCCCAGTGAATATTTAGTGTTACCACTCTTATCGCTGACCGCCGCCTCAACCGCCTCACTGATCGCCATGCCGAGACTGCCCGGAGTATCCGGGTACTTTTCCAGAAAACTGCGGCCCGCCGCCGTTTGATTACTGGGGCTGGGAATGCAGGTTCCACCCCAGGTCTCCATCAGAATCTTGCGATATGGCTTCTGATCGAAACTGATGCGCACCATGAAAACTTTACACTCCAGACCGACCAGCGCACTGGCGTAGCAAAGGGCGCTGCCCCACTGCCCGGCCCCGGTTTCCGTGGTCAAGCGTTTGGTGCCGAACTGTTTGTTATACCAGGCCTGGGCCAGGGCTGAATTCGGTTTGTGACTGCCGGCGGGTGAAGTGCTCTCATCTTTATAGTAAATCCTGGCCGGAGTTCCCAAGGCTTTCTCAAGTTTTACCGCGCGCTTCAGAGGGGCTGGACGATAACTCAGCAGCAAGGCCAGCAGCGGTTCAGGAATATCTATCCAGCGTTGCTGACTCATCTCCTGTTCAATCAGATTCATCGGGAAAATGGGAGCCATCATCTCCGGTGTGACCACCGTTCCATCCGGCGTCTTCAAGGGCTCCATCGGCGAGGGCAAATCCGCTGCCAGATTATACCACTGCCGGGGTATTTCATCGTCCCGCAGTAAAAATTTCTGTTCGATCATCTCCATCTACCTCCATTTATTCATTGAGTCGTTATTTATCCTATAACCGCGCCAGCTTAATCTCATTTATATATTTCTCCAGGCCATCGGCCAGGCCTTCCGCAATTTTCTGTCGATATTCACCGGTTGCCAGGCGCTGGGCTTCCTGTTTATTGGAAATGAAAGAGACCTCAACTAAAATACTCGGCATCTGCGCTCCGATAAGAACATAAAAAGGCGCCTGCTTGACACCCAGATCATTGACGTCACAATATGACTCTCTTAACTGCTTGACCAGTGACTGTTGCACGCAACTGGCCAGGCGGCTTGACTCCTTAATCTTGGAATTCTGCATCAGATCGTTGAGAATCGACTGCAACTGCCCGATATTCTTAGTTGATGTCGCATTTTCCAGAGCCGCCAGTTCCATCGCCTCTTCATCGGTGGAGAGATTGAGAAAGTAGGTTTCCACACCGTTAACCCGACGATTACGACAGGCATTGGCATGAATCGAGATAAACAGATCCGCTTTCCGCGTATTGGCGACCACAGTGCGCTCTTCCAAAGGAATAAATCTATCGCTCTCCCTGGTGGTCACGACCTGACAATTCAGTCGGGACTGTAGAAGCGCTTTGAGACGCTTCGTAATATCGAGGACAATATCCTTCTCCTGCGCTCCCACCGCCGAAATCGCTCCGGGATCTTTGCCGCCATGACCGGCATCCAGAACGATAGTGCCGACCCCTAAACCGAGCTGCTGGGCCAGGCTCGGAAGGGCTGTTTTTTCATCTTTTAGTGAAACCGGAGGCTGACCGCTTTTTTGACTGTTTTTATACCCGCCGCCGATGACATCAATCACTATCCGCGGAGGCTGGCTCAAGGCAAAAATCTTATAGTGGTCAATGTCGGCCACATGCACAACCGCCCGCACCGTCTTTTCGTTAAACTGAGAGACCTTGACTCTTTGCAGAATACCATCATTAATCGGCAACTCCCGATTAATCTCCGGAATTACGGTATCGGCCAGATTAAGATAGATTGATTTAGTTTTTTTACTGTTTAATTTATCCTTGAGAATTCCTTTGGTAAACTGCGTTTCGCGATCAAGATCAATCACCACCCGGGTATATGTGGGCGATGACCAGTGCCGCAAATCAAGCACTCGGGAAAAATCTCGACGGCTGCTGTTTTTCTCGCTGATACTTTTAACCTCTGCGGCCGGGGGTTCCGGCGGCTGAAACTGCGCCTTGGTTGTCTTGGGTTTTTTGCGCTCAATCTGACTTTTTTTGCTGTTTTTTGCGGCCTCTGACGAAGCTAAGCGCAGCAGACAGCTCTGGGTCCGCTCCCGCATATCTGATTGCGGAAAATCGTGCAGCAGCTGTTGCCAGAGTTCCCGCGCTCTCTTTTCATCCTTCAGCTTTAAAGCTATCTCACCCAGACTGAAAAGGGCGTCATCGGCCAGACGGCTCAGCTCGTAGCCTTTGAGCAGCATATTATAACGTTTGCCGGCCTGCTGTAAATCGCTGGCCCAGCCGGAATAGTTATAGAGCGACATATAGAGACCGCCGCTGAGATAGAGCGCATCATCCGCCCTTTTACTCTTGGGATAATTCCGGGCCAGGCTGTCAAATTCCTTTATCAGATTTTCCCATTTATAGCGCTGCCCCCAGCTATCGGATTTCGTCATAAACTGGTCATAGCGGGCCTTTATCTCAGCATAATTTTTTTCGGCCGGCAGTTTGGTCTCCGCCTGCAGCCTAACACTGAAGAGCAATACCGAGATGAGCCCGAGCACAATAAAAATAAACCGCTTTTTTGCTGTGCAGCAACCGTAACCTGACAAAATATTCAACCCACAATAAATAATAAAGATTGAGAAAACCGAGCTGTTTCCGCGTGAACTTTTCCTTAGCACAAAAGCGCCTATATTTTCAACCACTCTTGTCGCAGCGCCAGAATAAAAAAAGGGCAGTTTGCACTGCCCTTTCTAATCTGAAATTTAAAAGATTGTATTCTACATTATTGTCGCGACAGCCTGGTTGGCCAGTTGCATCAAGCTCTGCGGCATAATTCCGACCAGCACTATCGCGATAATCAAAAAGGCCCCAAAAACTTTTACGCCAAGCCCCAGTGGCAGACTTTCAAGCTTTTCATCTTCTCCCTGACAATAGACCGCCCGGGCCATCTTCAGATAGTAAAACGCCGAAACCGCGGCATTGACCATGGCAATAACCACCAGACCGTAAAATCCTTTATGCAGGGCCGCGGTAAAAATTACAAACTTGCCGGTAAAACCCACCGTCGGCGGAATCCCGGCCATGCCGAAAGCGCCGGCCGCCAGAGTAAAAGCCAATATTGGGGAACGTTTGTGCAACCCTTTGAGATCGGCAAAAGTTATATTCTCCCCCTGCGGGGAGATATAGTAGATAACCATAAAACAGGCAAGATTCATAAGCACATAACCAGCGATATAATATATCACCGCCGCCAGCCCCAGCCTGTTAGTACTCAGCAGACCGACCATCATATATCCGGCGTGAGCAATACTGGAATAGGCTAAAAGGCGCTTGATATCATCCTGTACGAGTGCAGCAAGATTGCCAAAAGTCATGGACAGTACGGCCAGAACGCCCAGAACCCAGGTAAAATGCGTTATCCCGCCGCCGGTCATGCCGACCAGGCGGATCAGCAGAGCCGCGGCACCGATCTTGGGCAAGGTAGCTATAAAGGTGGTCGTCTCGTTGGAAGCGCCCTGATAAATATCCGGGGTCCAAGCATGCATGGGAAACATCGCCAGCTTGTAGAAAAAGCTGCAGAGCAACAGAACCATGCCGATTACAGCCATCGGCTGATTGCTGATCATCTTCGGCAGTTGCTGGCTGATTTCAGCGAGGTAAGTAGTATGGGTCAGACCGAAAATATAACTTAAGCCAAAAAGTGAGATTCCGGTCGCGGCGGCACCGAAAAGGGCATATTTGATACCGGCCTCAACCTCACTGCGCCGGCCCAGGCCCCGGCGGAAGGAGATCACGACATACAGAGCATAGGAGGAGATTTCGAGACAGACCAGAATCGTGAGCAATTCAACGGCACTGCTCATCAACACCAGACCGAGGGTACTCAAGGTCAGGAAAAGATAAAACTCGTTATGCATCTCCTCTTCGATGCCGCTTAAACCGCGCCCCATGTAGAAGACCAGAAAGAGCGTGCCGCTCAAAAGAAATTTTATCAACTGGGAAAGCCCATCAACCTGATAGGCACCCGCAAAAAGAGTACCAGCGGCGCAGCCACTGACCACCGTCGCCAGGAGCGTCAGGAAGGATCCGGCCAAGGCAATGCCGGTCAGCGTCGCGCCTTGTATTTTCTTCAGTGACGCCGCAAAAAGAACCAGCACCGTGACAGTCAGAACAAGTTCAGGAAGAATGAGCATTACTTGCATGTCAATTACCTACAGTTAAAAATCAGCAACGATAAAGATAGAACAGAAAAAGACCTGTAAGGTTCAGAATGTGGCAATCTGCCTGAACCAGCCACCCAGCTCCAGCAGGGAATGGTGCACGCCGTGAGGCTCAACCGGAACGACCGTGCCCCCGGCAGATATCTGCGCAATCAGATGAGCTACACTGCTGTCCATAATCTTCAAAAGTGGAGCCGGATAGAGCCCGATCCAGAAAACAAAAAAAGTCAGCACTACGACCATCGATATTTCGCGAAAATTAAGATCGCTCAGAACATGGCCATGGCCTTCACCTGCGGCGTCATGATGATGGGCATGGCCATCGGAATCATGCCAGACCATGCGCTGCAGCAGCCGCAGCATATAAGCCGCCGCCAGAATAGCCCCGGGAATGGCGAGAAAACCGACCAGAGTGCTTTTTTTGAAGGCGCCCATCAATACCAGAAATTCCCCGACAAAACTGTTGGTTCCGGGAAAGGCCAGAGAAGAGAGACAGAATATCCCGAGAAAGGTCACATAGATGGGAATCATCATTCCCAGAGCCGAGTTGTCGGAAATCTCCCGGCTGTGAGTTCTTTCGTAGATCATCCCCACCATGATAAAGAGCCCGCCGGTCGTTATACCATGATTAATCATCTGCAGGACGGCCCCTTTGAGCCCCTGATCATTGAGCAGGAAAATCCCCAGTGTAACAAAACCCATATGACCGACACTGGAGTAGGCAATCAGTTTTTTAATATCAGTCTGCCCCAGGGCCAGATAGCCGCCGAAGATAATCGAAATCAGCGACAGGGCAATCAAGTAGGGCATACAGTAAAGCGTTGCCGCCGGCGCCATCGGCAGACAGAAGCGCAGAAAGCCATAGCCCCCCATTTTCAGGAGGATACTGGCCAGAATGACACTGCCGGCGGTCGGCGCTTCGACATGAGCAGCCGGCAGCCAGGTATGCAGTGGATACATCGGAATTTTGATGGCGAAAGCGAGGGCACAGGCCACGAAAATCCACATCTGATAAGCAAAGGAGTACTCCTGATCCATCAATGCGGGAATGAAAAAGGTTCCGGTCTTGATGTAGAGGGCAACAATAGCCACAAGCAGAAAAATACTGCCGCAGAGGGTATAGAGAAAAAATTTGATTGAGGCATAATCCTTGCGCGCCCCACCCCAGACCGCAATCAAAAGGAACATGGGAATCAGCATCGCTTCCCAGAAGATATAGAACAGCACAGTATTGAGACTGATAAAGACCCCGATCATGGCCGTTTCCATAATCAGGACAACAAAGATAAACTCCCCTAACCGTTTGCTGATGTAGCGCCAGGAGCAGAGAATGCAGAAGGGCATGATGAAGGTGGTCAAAAGAACCAGAAGCACGCTGATACCATCGACCCCGACCACATAGTTGAGCTTGAGCAGCGAAAACCAGGGCCTCAGTTCGGCAAACTGGTATTTGGCCGTATGCAGATCAAAACAGGTGTAAAGAGGCAGTGAAAGCACAAAGGTCAGCAGGGTCACCAGCAGCCCGAAGACTTTCAGGCGAGCCTCATCCTTGAGCAGAAGAGAGATCAGGGCTCCGACCAGCGGAACAAGCATGATCACTGAAAGAACCGGATAGCTGAGGGTGTTGAGAATCAGATATTTTTCCATGTGCATAATCAAGGTCTCTAGACTAGAAAATTAAATATCTAGGAATAAAAACGACGCTTTGTAAAATCCAGCAGGTCGTCTTAAGCCAAATTCTTTACAGAAAAACCACCAGCAGCAGAACAATCATCAGGGCCGCCACGGCTCCGCCGACGTAGTGCTGTATTTTACCGGTCTGCAGGGTGCGCATTTTGTCGCCGCCCTTGACTACCCCTCGGGCAGAACCATCTACGGCCCAGTCAATGCCCTCCCAGTCGAACCAGGACAGGGCTCTGGCCACGGCTTTGGTAAAGCGCAAACCCACCGTCCGGTAAACCTCGCCGATCCAATCGTTGGCGATACTGATCGGTTTACTGGCAACCCACATAAATACCAGAGCCCCTTTGCGGTAGAACCAGTCGACATCAAGATTGCACTTCGGTTCGGGATGGAGATAGTTCACCATCAGATAAAAACCAAGGCCGGTGAACCCCAGAATCTGCAGGGTTTCGGAAAGATGATAGAGCGTATAGGGATGATAGTGCACGGGAAAGGGCAACATCCGGTAAAGATATTCAGGATAGACCCCCAAGAAGATGCACATGAAGGCGGCGATAACCATGGCGGCATTCATATTCCAGGGAGCCTCTCTGGCCTCAACCCCGGAATCCTTGCCGAACCAGACAAAATAGGGCAGCTTGATGCCGACCGAAAGAAAGGTTCCGACCGCCGCCAGGCTCAGCATAATCATGAGAATGAGGCGATGGTTTTCACCGGCGGCCGCAATAATCATCGATTTACTGATAAAACCGCTGGTCAATGGAAAGCCGGAGATGGCCACGCCGCCGATCACCGTAAAAATCATGGCCCACGGCATTCTCTTATAAAGGCCTCCGAGTTCATTAAGTTTGGACTTCCCGGTCATTTCTAGAACGGCGCCGACCCCCATAAAGAGCAGAGCCTTGTAGAGAATATGAGCGTACGCGTGTGCACAGGCTCCGTTGACGGCCATCGCCGTACCGATACCGATGCCGCAGACCATGTAGCCGACCTGGCTGACGATATGATAGGCCAGAATCCGGCGCGCGTCATTTTCGATGACCGCGTAGCCGACGCCGTAAAGGGTCATGATCGCCCCCATAATCGCCAGCATTTCAAATCCGGGAAAAGCCCGGGCCAGAACATAAACTGCGGTCTTGGTCGTAAAGGCGCACATGAAGACCGCACCGGTCACGGTCGCTTCGGGGTAGGCATCCGGCAGCCAGGCATGAATCGGGGGAACGGCGGCATTGAGCATGAAACCGATCATGATCAGATAATCGGCCGTCGTGGCGCCATCGACGGCAATCTGAGTAAAACTCAGATCATGGCAGTTCTGATAGCGCAGAAAAATGCCGGCCAAAAGGATCAGGCCCCCGGCCGTATGCACCAGCAGATAGCGATAACCGGCTTCAATTGAACGTTTCCGTTTCCGATACCAGATCAGAAAGGTTGAAGCAAACGCCATCAGCTCCCAGAAGATAAAGATCGTCAGATAATCACCGGCCAGAGTCGTTCCCAGGGAACCGGCGACATAGAGAAAGGCGGCAATATGATGCCCGGTCTCCTTGACATGCAGGCAATAAATGGCACCGATCAGCGCCATCAGCGTAAAAACATGAAGGAAGACATAAGTCAGCTTATCAACCTTGCCGAAGACCAGCTCGAAACCCATGAAATGGCAGACCCCGAAACTCTCGGGAAGCGCATGAATCTGCCAGAAGGCCAGCAGCGGCACCGCCAGAAGGATAACCTTCTGCATCTTAAAGCGGGCAAATATCGGCAACAGCAGGGCTCCAAGGATGAAATAGGAGGCCGGATGGAGAAAAATCGTACTACTCATCATTATCTGAATCCTCGCTATCATAAAAATCCTCACGCTGCGCCAGCCAGACGTGCGAGAGCCCTTTGCAGAAGACAATCATTCCCAGGCAGCCGAAGATACTGAAGATGGCCCAGAAGCCGATAACTGAATCACCCCAGAAGTGCGGGTGGTGTCTCTCGACCAGAAAATCGAAAAGTAATGTCCCCAGCAGATAGGCGAAGAAAACCCACTTCAGGACTTTTGCATGAGCCTGCAGATAACTTAAAATTTGCGCCATCATGCTCCCACCATTACCTTGATGATATTTAAAAAGAGATCAGGATAGATACCTAAAACAATCGAAATAATACTGGTAATCAAAAGCGGGATCACCATGAACATAATCAGCGGCTTATTTTCCAGCGAACCGCTTAATCCGGCATCTGCCGGAGCGACTTTGCCGAAGAAGGCCTTAAGAAATATCGGCACGAAATAACCGGCATTCAGCAGACTGCTGGCCAACAGAACCACCAACAGGCCAATACTCTTCAGCTCCATTGCCCCCAGAGCCAGAAACCATTTCGTCACAAACCCGCAGGAGGGCGGCACCCCGATCATGCTTAACGATGCGATACCAAAAGCGATCATGGTTATGGGCATCCGGTAGCCAAAGCCCCCCAACTCTTTAATATCTTTCTTGCCGCTGGCGACAAAAATTGCTCCGGCACAGAAAAAGAGGGTAATCTTGGAAAAGGCGTGATTGGCAATATGGATAAGGCCGCCGGTAATCCCGCTCGGCGTGAGCATGGCAACACCCAGAATAATATAGGAGAGCTGGCTGATGGTTGAGTAAGCCAGCCGGGCTTTGAGATTGCTTTTACTCAAGGCAATAATCGAGGCGGTTATGATTGTAAAAGAGACAAAATACGCGGTAAAAATCCCCAGGTTAAGTTTATGCAGCAGCTGCACGCCGAAAACCGAGAGCATTACCCGGCAGGTTGAAAAAACCCCCACCTTGACTACGACCACCGCATGCAGAAGAGCACTGACCGGGGTTGGCGCGACCATGGCTGAAGGCAGCCAGTTGTGAAAAGGCATGATCCCGGCTTTAGCAAAACCGAACAGACATAACAGGTAAGAGACCACGATCAGCATCTTATTGGCCCCGGCCGGGAAAATGCCGTTTAAAATGCCGGTATAACAGAAATCGAGGGTGCCGCACTGAAGATAGATAATCACCATTGCCGGCAGGAGAAAAGCCTTGGAGGTGAACATCAGATAGACAATATATTTGCGCGCCCCGGCGTAACCTTCAGCATCCTGATGATGGGCAACCAGAGGATAGGTAAAGATTGAAACAATCTCATAGAAAAGATAGAGGGTAAAAAGGTTGCCGGCAAAAGCGGCGCCCATAGCCGCTCCGACCGAAACCGCGTAGCAGACATAAAACCGAGTCTGGGCGTGTTCATTCAGGCCGCGCATATAGCCAATGCAGTAGAAACCGGCCAGAATCCAGAGAAACGAGGCGGTGCCGGCAAACATGATCCCCAGCCCATCAAGATGAAACTTGATATTAACCCCAGGATAGAGGCTCGCCAGAGTGTAATCATAGGCTCCTCCGGCCAGTATATGAGGCAACAGATTAAGTACCGACAAGAAGGTCAGCAGCGCCCCGATAATCGACCAGGCCTCCCTCACGTTCGGCTTTTTACCGGAAAACATGACCATCAGTGCAGTCAGCATCGGCAGGGCTGAGGTAAGCAGGATCTTACTGGTAATAATCGTATCCATATCTGTCAAATACCCCTATTCCCCGCTATCCGCGCAGATCACTGATCTGTTCGGGATCGGCTGTCTGATATTTCCGGTAGACGGCGAAAATTAAACTTACGGCTATCGCCGCTTCAGCGGCAGCCAGGCCCATGATAAAGAGCGTAAAGATCTGTCCGACAACCGGATCAGGCGCGAGAAAGCGGTTAAAGGCCATGAAATTAAGCCCGGCTCCGTTGAGAATCAGCTCAATCGAGATCAGCATGCCGATCATGGAGCGATGCTGCATCATGCCGTAGAGCCCCAGACACAGCATGAAAACGGCGATAATCAGGTAGGTATTGAGATTGCAACTAATCACTTACTTAAGCCCCCTGCGCTTGCCGTTCCAGGTTATCGCCACGGTTCCGACCATGGCGATCATAAGAACGACCGAAATAAGTTCAAAAGCCAGTCCGTAACGGGTCATCAGTGCTTCACCCAGGGCCGCCAGGCTGAAGTCGCCGGCCCCGGCCCCGATCGCCTGCACCCACTGCGTGCGCGAAAGTCCTAGTTCCAGAACCCCCAGGGTCAACAGAGAGGTGAGCAGAGCCAGCAGCGTATTTTTTGGCTTGATCGCCTGCGCCGCCAGTTCTCTGGGAGTATAGCCCACCATGATCCCGAAAACGATCATGATACAGACGGCGCCGACATAGATCAGGATCTGCATCAAGGCCAGAAAAGGACTGTTGAGAAAGAGATAGAGCCCGGACGTACCGAACATCGCCAGGGCCAGACCCATTACCGCCTTCATCAGGATCTGCGAGGTCACCGCCACCAGTGCCCCGAAGACAATCATGATGATGAACAGGTAAAAACAAATCTCAGTTAAGGTTCCGTATGCCATCAGTTGCCTCCGGCGGCCGCAGCAAGGGGTTTTTGATGCCGGCGCGCGAGCCGCTCAACGAGATCGTAATGAAACTCCTCGCGGGTGAAGCCTGCAATATTATAGTCCTGCGAATAAGCAATGGCCCCCTTGGGGCAGGTTTCAACACAACTGCCGCAGAGGCTGCATTTGGTGAAATCAAGCGTGAACTGGGTCAGCACCTTGCGTTTCTCGCCCTCTTTCTTTTCGCCGGCTACCGCAATACAGCCCGAAGGACAGGCTTTGGCGCACATGCCGCAGACAATACAGTCACAGCCATCACTTTCCGGGTTAAAGACCAGCTCGATATGGCCGCGGTAGTTGGGTGTGATCGCACACTCTTCACGCGGATACTGAACTGTAACAATTGGCTTGAACATCTCCCGGATGGTCACATTCAGACCGATCAGCAGACTCTTTGAGCCGAACCAGAGCTCACCGAAATATCCTCGATTATTCATATCAGTTTAACCAAAACAGCTGTGATAAGAAGATTAGCCAGCGCGAAGGGAATCAAATATTTCCAGCAGAAGGTCATCAGTTGATCAAAACGAACGCGCGGATAGGTCCAGCGCACCCAGATCATGACAAAAAGCAGACCGTAAACTTTGAGCATAAACCAGAAGATCCCAGTGTAATCTCCCAAAGGGAGCGGAATCCCTTTCCAGCCACCCAGGAAAAGCACGGTGGCGATCGAGCAGACCGTAAACATATTGGCATATTCGGCGAGAAAGAAAAAGCTGAAGCCCATGCCGCTGTACTCGGTATGAAAACCCGCAGTCAGTTCGCTTTCCGCCTCCGGCATATCAAAAGGAGCGCGGTTGGTCTCGGCCAGTCCCGAGATAAAATAGATGATAAAGGCCAGCGGCTGCACCAGAATAAACCAATAGTATTTCTGCGCCGCGATAATCCCCTGCAGACTGAAGGTGCTGGTCATCAGAATAACCGACAGCAGCGAAAGCAGCATCGGGATTTCGTAGGAGACCGCCTGGGCTACGGAACGAAAGGTGCCGAAGAGTGAATATTTGTTGTTCGAGGCCCAGCCGGCCACGAGAATGGCGATCACATTTATCGACGTCATCGCCAGAATGAATATCAGACTGATATCCATCGAGACAATCTGCAGCTTGCGGGCAAAAGGCATGACCACGAAGGGTAGAACGCAGGGGGCAAAGGAGAGAATTGGAGCCAGACGGAAAAGAAACCGGTTTGCACCCTCCGGCACTACGAGCTGTTTGCCGATCAGTTTGAAACCATCGACCAGCAGCTGCAGAATTCCGTGCGGGCCCACCTCCATGAGTCCCGGCCGCCGCTGAATATGAGCGGAGACCTTACGTTCCATGTAACCAAGAACCATGGCATTGAGAAAAACAAAGGCCACCACTAACACTGCGGCGATGATCATTCGTAACAACTCAGGGGGCATATCTCTACTCCAGCAATAAAACTGCGCTATCTATTGTTTTAAACTCTCAGCCTGCCAGGCACGCAGGTTAGCGATCAATCTCGGGAATAACCAGATCCATACTGCCCATCGCGGCAACCAGATCAGACAGAAGCATGCCCTGACAGAGCTCCGGCAGCACACTCAAATTTGAGTAGGACGGCACCCTGATTTTGAGCCGATAAGGAATGTCGCCGCCGCCGCTGACCAGATAATAGGTCAGCTCCCCGCGAGCCGCTTCAACCGCGAAGCTGCAGTCACCGGTCGGCATTTTCAGTTTCTTGGGAACCTTGCCCAGAAAGGGCCCGTCCGGCAGTTGATCCAAAGCCTGTTCAATAATCCTTAAACTCTGTTCCATCTCCAGCAGACGCACCATATAGCGGTCATAGGAGTCGCCGTTACGGCCTACCGGAATATCGAAATCGAAATTCGGATAGACGGAGTAGGGTTCGTTTTTACGCACATCATAAGCAATGCCCGAACCCCTGACCACCGGCCCGGTAACCCCGTAGCGACGCGCCATCTCCGGACTTATAATGCCGACCCCTTCAGTTCGTTTGATAAAAATTATATTACCGGTCACCAGTTTATTATAGATATCAAAACGTTCCCGTTGACGCTTGATAAAGGCCCGGGTTTTCTCGACAAATCTGTCATCGATATCCTTACAGACGCCGCCGACCCGGAAATAGCAGTAGGTCAGCCGGGAACCGGTGACATCTTCAAGGATATCAAGAACCTGTTCACGATCGTCGAAGGTATAGAGAATCGGCGTAAACGCGCCCATGTCAAGCAGCATCGCCCCAATCCAGAGATGATGGCTGACAATGCGGTTAAGTTCCGAGGTTATGACCCGGATATATTCGGCCCGGGCCGGAACTTCAATCCCGCAGAGACGCTCAAAAAGGGCGACGTAGCCGTGATTATAGGGCAGCGCGGCCGCATAATCCATTCTTCCGGTATTGGGCATGAAGGCCATCCAGTCCTTATGTTCGGCCATCTTCTCATGCATCCGGTGGCCGTAGCCCAGAACCGGCTGGGGATCGACGACATATTCGCCATCCATCTCGAGCAGAACCCGCAGAACCCCGTGCGTGCTGGGATGTTGCGGTCCCATGTTGAGATAATAATGATTACTGCAGGGAGCAGCCGGCTCGAGGTCGGCATGCACAGCTCTGTTTTCAGCTAAAATTTCCATCAGCCCTGTTCCGCCTTCTCTACTTCAGGTTTTGCCTCTACCGGAGCCGCCCAGCGAACCTCAGCCGTGTCCTTGAGAGCTTCTTCTTTCTTAAGCAACGGTTTCAAGTCAACATCCTCTTCCGCCAGAATCAGAGGAACCAGATTGGGATGGCCGGTAAAGTCAACGCCGAAAAAATCACGGGTTTCCCGCTCATGCCAGTTCGCCCCCTGAAAGATATCGGAGATTGTCGGCACTGAGTTATCAGGCGCAACCGCAACCCTGACGACAAAACGACAGGCTCCGGCATAGGTGGCAAACTGATAAATAATCTCAATCGCCGGTTTGACATGCAGACCGCCGACAAAGGCCAGAAACATCTCATGCTCGAGCATAACTTCAGCCAAAGCGCGGAGTTTACCGCTCTCGGCATCAATCGCAAAATGGTAACCCCGCTGCTGATAGTCGCAGGCTTCGACCGTAAGCGACAACCCCCGCAAAGCGTTGATCAGTTTCTCAGTATCTGGGTGCATCGGATATCTTCCTCTGGGGGAACGGATGACGAACCCCGGTAATCTTCTCCTGAAGCTTCAAAATCCCCTCAAGCAAACCTTCGGGACGCGGCGGACAACCGGGAACATAGACATCAACCGGAATCAGTTTGTCAACGCCTTCGACGACATTGTAGTTCTCTTCGACCGCGAACGGTCCTCCGGAGATAGCACAGTTGCCCATCGCGATCACCCATTTGGGTGAAGGCATCTGATCGTACAGGGTCATCACGGCCGAGGCCATTTTTTTATTAACCGTACCCGCCACAATCATCAGGTCACTCTGCCGCGGTGAGGGCCGAAAAACCTCGGAACCGAAGCGGGAAATATCAAAACGGGCCATGCCCAGGCTCATCATCTCAATCGCGCAGCAAGCCAGTCCGAAGGTCATCGGCCAAAGGGAGTTGGCCCGGCACAGATTAAAAATCTCATCGGCAAGTTTGTGCTTGAACAGCGGACCCGGATCATGCACGACAAGCTCACCCGGCGCTCCTCTCTCCAGCCGGGCCTGCAGCTCGGCCGAATATGAGTGAACGTTTAGCTTACCTCTCTCTTGATCGCCCACGTAAATACTCCTTTAACCCACACATATGCGACCGCCAGGGTCAAAATTCCAACAAAAAGAAAAAGCTCCAACACCCCCTGGAATCCGGATACGCGATCGTAGGCGGCAGCCACCGGGAAGAGATAGAGAATATCGACATCAAAGGCGAGAAAAATCAGGGCATAAAGATAATAGGCCGCCCCGAAACGAATATCCCAGGCGGAACCGAAAGGATCCATGCCGCACTCATAGGTGAACAGGGTCTTTTTATTGACGGTCCGGGGACGAAAGATATCAGAGATAATGAAAGGAGCAACTCCGGCGATGATACCACCCGCCAGAACCACGATAATATAGACGAAATCCAGAACATGCGGAGCCGGCATTGCAAAACCCCCGAAAAGCCGGGCTGAAACGACCCGGCTTACATTAAATGCGAAGCCTGGCAAAAGCTCCGCGCAACCTCATGTAAGACCATTTTAAAACAACCAGAGTGAAAAAGCGGCAAAGACATAAACCATTAAAAATGCAAAGTCAAGATTTTTTTACCACCTATTTCCCTTGCGAAATAATTAATAATTTCACTTAATTATAAACAATAAAAATAATCAGCGTTTAACAAATATTGTATACTGTGTACCAAGTACGGCGAATCCGGTAAAACAACGTCACGTTTTTCATGGAAAAGAAAAAGCCGACAACTTTTAATGTTGCCGGCTTTTTGTCTGGCTGAAATGAAAAGCGTTTTCTCCCGGCAAAGACCAGAAATGACCTCCGCCGGCTGAATCAGCTATTTGCCGCTCAGATAGTCATGCATCGCTGCTGCCGCTTTTTTCCCGGCACCCATCGCCTGAATTACGGTGGCTGCGCCCGTGACAATATCACCGCCGGCATAAACCCCCGGCATGCTTGTCGCCCCGGTTTCAAGATCGGCTTCAATATTGCCCCAGCGGTTGGTCTTCAGATCCGGCGTCGTAGAAGGCACCAGCGGATTGGGACCGTTACCGATGGCCACCACCACCGTATCGACCTCGACAATAAATTCCGACCCGGCAACTTCTACCGGCCGGCGCCGGCCTGACTCATCGGGCTCACCGAGCTCCATTTTAACGCACTCAACCCCGGTCAACCAGCCTTTTTCATTACCGATCAGACGCTTGGGGTTAGAGAGCAGGAGAAATTCAACCCCCTCTTCTCCGGCATGATGGATCTCTTCATCCCGGGCCGGCATCTCATCCATCGAGCGCCGGTAGATAATGTAGGATTTCTCGGCCCCCAGACGCAAAGCCGTACGCGATGAGTCCATGGCGACATTACCGCCGCCGAAGGTTGCAACCTTTCTGCCTTTGACTATCGGCGTATCGTACTCGGGAAAAAGATAAGCCTTCATCAGGTTGGAACGGGTCAGATATTCGTTGGCCGAATAGACCCCGTTAAGGTTTTCCCCGGCAAGTTTCATAAAGACCGGCAGACCGGCGCCGGTGCCGACAAAACAGGCATCGAAACGCTCAAGCAGCTCGTCCACGGTTTCAATCTGACCGACAACATAACTCTCGACAATCTCAACCCCCAAAGCTTTAAGATAGTCGACCTCGGCCTGTACAATCGCTTTGGGTAGACGAAATTCCGGAATACCATAAACCAGAACCCCGCCGGTTTTATGCAGAGCCTCGAAAATTGTTACTTGATGACCAAGCTTGACCAGATCACCCGCGACCGTCAGGCCGGCCGGGCCGCCGCCGATAACCGCAACTTTTTTACCGGTCGCCGGGGCTATCTGAGGCAGGGTCATCTTGCCCTGAGCCCGCTCGTAATCCGCGGCGAACCGTTCGAGCCGGCCAATGGCAACAGGTTCACCCTTTTTCCCGAGAACACAGCGGGATTCGCACTGACTCTCCTGCGGACAGACCCGTCCGCAGACCGCCGGCAGGGCATTGGTCTCTTTGAGCTTGTGAGCGGCACCAATAAAATCGCCATCCGCGATCAGGCCGACAAACTCGGGAATCTTTACATTCACCGGGCAGCCTTCGACGCATTTCGGTTTACTGCAGCGCAGACAGCGACTCGCTTCCAGCATCGCGGTTTCACTTGAATAACCGAAGGGAACCTCCTCGAAGTTACGGGCCCGAACTTTGGCATCCTGTTCCGGCATCGGATGCCGGGGCAGTTTTTTCGCCTTGTTGACTATCTTTTCTTCAGCCATTACTGATCACCTCCACAGGCACAGCAGCAATCACAGCTATCCTGATGCCGATAACGCTCAACCGCCTCTTTTTCCTGCTCAAGATAGATGCTCTGCCGTTTAAGCATCTCATCGAAATCGACTTTATGACCATCAAACTCCGGCCCGTCCACACAGACAAATTTGGTCTCGCCGCCGACCGTGACCCGGCAGGCGCCGCACATTCCGGTCGCGTCGACCATAATCGTCGGCAGGCTGACCAGGGTCTTAACCCCGAAAGGTTCCGAGGTTTTACAGACAAACTTCATCATAATCGGCGGTCCGATGCCGATTACCAGACCGATTTCACCACTTTCCCGGCTTTTCTCAAGAAGCTCCTGTTCGACCTTGGTCACGAGGCCGTGAATTCCATAGGAACCATCGTCGGTGCAGACATAAAGTTCATCACTGAGCGCTCTCATCTTGTCTTCCCAGAAGAGCAGATCTTTGGTCCGCGCTCCGATAACCGAAATAATCTTATTGCCATGCGCCTTTAAAGCCTTGACGATATTATGCGTCGGGGCAATGCCGATGCCTCCGGCGACACAGAGAACCGTGCCGAAATCACCCATATGCGTGGGCTGGCCCAGCGGGCCGATAAAATCGGCCAGACAGTCACCGACTTCAAGTTTGCCCAGCTGCATGGTGCTTTTGCCGACTTCCTGAAAAATTATAGTCACCAGACCTTTTTCCGGATCGGTATCGGCAACCGTCAGCGGCACCCTTTCACCCGTCTCATTGAGACGAAAAACTACAAACTGGCCACCCTTCGCCTTTCTGGCAATACGCGGCGCTTCAATCTGCATCATTTTGACGCCCGGGTTCTGTGAGAACTCCTCTTTCGCGACAATCCTGTTCACGATCCACTCCTTAAGAAATCAAGCTGCAATTTAGGTTGACAAGCCTCCATCTTTGATAAAAAAAACACAAGACCCGGCCCTTTAATATATACTGTATACAAATGTCAAGCGCTTTATCAGCAGCCCCTCCTCCTGAGCCTCCGCCGAAGAAAAAACAGCTGAAGGGACCTGGCAAATTCACTCTTTGCCCCCGGCGGGCGGAGCAATAAAATTCAAGGTCGCATGCACCGTAAAGAGCGGAAAGAAAAGAGCCATGAAAAAGATGTTAAGCACCGGAATCATACTGATCAGAGCCGGCAACCACCCTAATCGCAAAGCTCGGGGCCAGCGCCGCCCGATCCAGCCGAGCTTGTCCCCCAAACTCCAGCGCTGCCGTGAAGCCGGATAATCAATAAACATCAAGGCAGAATAGAAGATATAAAGCAGGATTACCAATCCCGCCCCGACCACCGGCAGAAGATTGAGCAGAAGAGCTGCCACCGTCACCACCAGACCGAAAGCCCCGATCTTAAAACCCTCGACCAGATCTTTGACCATCCCGGCCCAGGTAAAACCCTGATCAGCAGTGAAATCTTGGCCAAGATATTTCTTCTCGGCGGAAAGACTTAAAAAAGCATAGCCGGGCGAGGTCAGACTGTAAGAGATGAGAAAGGCCAGATAAAAAGCAATCAGCCGTGACAAAACCAGGAAAAACCATTTCAAGACCCACCACCCTTTAAGCTTGAACCAGCCGACGATACCGGCGGCCGCAGGCGCCTGCTGAAAAAAGTGACCGGTCAGGCCATCGACAAAATGAACCGTCACCAGATAACCGAGCCAGGTCAAAAGAGCCGTACAGAGCATCAAAAGCAGACTCAGTCCCAGAATACTCATATGCCCGAACATAAAGCGCAGTGTGAACGTTAAAGATAGCCATTTGCCGCTATTTTTCCGATCATTACCGGTTTTTTGGGTAAACATAATTTTCCTTCATCAAAACCATAAGCATTAAAGTTTGAAAATTTTCGACCGATATGAGATATAACTAAACCCGAAGGAGAAAACAATGGAGATCAATTCCGCCGCAAATAATACCATGGCTTTAGCCACCGCCGCACAGCAACTGCAAAGCGGC
>JAFGVI010000001.1 GCA_016938065.1 Deltaproteobacteria bacterium
GGCGGCGCCAGCTACCCAAACGGGGCTGAATCTTTTATGGTGGGGGCGGCTCCACCGCCGGGCTTCTATCTGAAAAATTACGCATACTATTATCATGCCAATGACATGAACGACGACAAAGGAAAAAATATTGATGTCTTTGGTGACGTGACGGTTTGGGCCGAGGTTTTACGGTTTATCTGGATCAGCAACCATGAACTTCTCGGCGGCAACTACGGCCAGCACCTCTTTCTGCCGCTGCTTGACGTCAGCCTCGATTTCAAGGCCCCGGTCGGCCCCAAAGGCAAAAAAAGCTATGACGACACGGATGTCCCCTATCTCATCTACAGTCCCTTTATTCTTGCGCACCATTTCCTTCAGGGCAAACTCCACACCGTGATTTCACTGGCCGACATCTATATTCCGACCGGCGACGACAAAGGTAATCTGGCCGGTGTCGGCCATAATTTCTGGACCTTTGAACCGGTTTTCGGGGTCACTTACATGCCCTCGCCGGCCTGGGAACTTTCCTTTAAATTCATGTACGATTTCAACACTAAACAGGATGATTGTGCAACGGTCTATGGTTTTAATGTCGACCGCACCCCGGGTGATGAGTTCCATTTTGATTACAGCGCCTCATACGGTTTTTCTAAAAGTTTTCGTGTCGGCATCAACGGTTACTACTACAAACAGGTCAGTGATGACGATTACTCCATCGATGGCAGCGTGCCGCCGCCGGTGCGTGACCTTCTGAAAGCCGACGAAGGCTATCACAGTCAAGTTATAGCTGTCGGACCGGGTCTCTGGTACAACTATAAAAATATGTTTTTCACCCTCAGAACCCAATTTGAGTTTGATGCCGAGAACAAGAGTGAAGGACAGAATGTCTGGTTCAATCTAACCTACGCCTTTTAAGCGTTCCTTGAAATTCGTACTGCCTGCTCCGGGCGACAATAGATATCATCTGGCTGTCGGAGCAGGCAGTGCACATGCTGCGCGCCAACCTTAAGTTCTACCTCTACATTAAGACAAAGCCCCTGCTCTTCAAGACGTCGGTTGGAAGCAAAAACCAGCAGGCGCTCGCCCCGATTTATCAATTCAAGCAAGACCGTCCCCCCGCTCTGCGGAATAATCTGAGCGATACGATAGCCCGAAATAAAATTTACCCAAGGCCTTTCTGCGGAAAACGTTTCTGCACTGCACCGCGATTTAGCTTCAGATCCAGCCGCCAGGCTGAGATGCTCCGGCCGCAGACAAACCCAGACTTCATCGCCCGAAACCGGAAAAGAACCGGCCATGAGCTCGCCCCCAGCAAACTCCAACCGGGCCAGGCCATCATGACAACGCTCCCTGATTCGCCCCGGCAAGATATTTCGGGTCGCGGTAAAATGGGCGACAAAACGAGAGACCGGGCGGGCAAAAATCTCCTCCGGCTCGCCCATCTGCACCACTTTCCCCTGATCTAGGACCAGAACCTGATCACCCATATAACGGGCTTCATTATGGTCGTGGGTAACATAGAGCATGGTCACCCGATATTTCTGTTGAATTTTTTTCATGAGCAGTGCCAGACGTTCGCGACTGGCGGCATCAAGAGCGGAAAGTGGTTCATCCAACAGGAGAACCTCAGGCCGTAACACCAGACAGCGGGCCAAAGCCACCCGCTGCTGCTGGCCGCCGGAGAGTTCGCCCGGAAAACGCTGAAGAAGGTGATCAATTTTCAGTTCAGCCGCCACAGCTTTGAGCCACTTGCCCTGTTCAGAAGCTGGGGCCCGACGTGCCTGCAGACCAAAAAGAATATTGGCGGCGGCCGTCATATGCGGAAAAAGCGCATAATCTTGAAAAACAAAACCAATCCGGCGCTCCTGCGGCGAGAGCGGCCCCAGATCACGACCCGCATGAGAGATCTTGCCCCGCTGATGGCGGCGCAGTCCGGCGACGACCTCCAGCAGCTTGCTTTTGCCGGCCCCTGAATTGCCGAGAACCACCAAAGACTGCCCCAGCGGCTGCTTAAAGCTGATCTCTTCAAGAATAGGATGGTGATCGATATCAAGGGAGACTTTATCTAGTATCAGGGTCAACGGCCTCTATCCCCCAACAGATTAACCAGCAAAAGCACGCAAAAAGAGAGCAGAACCAGCAGCAGGGAAAGACCATCGGCAACCCCGGCATCGCCGCCCATGGCTTTAGTATAGATCATGATCGGTATGGTTTTCAAACGACCGGCAACCATCATGGTGGCCCCGAACTCACCAATAGCCCGGGCAAAAGCGGTAATCACACCGGCGACCAGTACCGGCCGCGAAAGCGGCAGCAGCACCTTAAAAAAGGTGGTCCACTCATCAGCCCCGAGAGAGTGACTGGCCTGGACCAGGGATTGCGGCACCTGTTGAAAAGCTGAGCTTGCTGCCTGCATCATGAGTGGGGTTATGACAAAAAACTGGGCGATAACCAAAGCGGCGGTGCTGAACATTATTTGCAGGGAAAAGGCTTGATAGAGGGGGGCTCCCAAAAGTCCGTAGCGACCAAAAGCGAGCAGCAGCATATAACCGGCGGCCGATGGCGGCAGGACTAAGGGCAGAGAAAAAAAAGTCTTAAGCCAGCGGCCGCCGCCCCTTTTTCGAATGGTAAAATGGTAGCCTAAAACGGTCCCGACCACGGCCGCCAATCCGGTCGCCAGCGACGCCGTCAGCAGACTTGTAGCAATAACCAGCAGAACCTGGCGCTCGAAAAGTTTGAGTAAAGCGTCAGCCGAAACAAAAGAGTGCAACAGCGCGGCAAAGGGTGCGCTAAAAAAAAGTCCGGCCGCCAGAACAAGCAGGGTGGTCAGAGTGGAAAAGCCGGAAATTTTCATCAGGCTAAACCAACGTGGCTGAAAAATAGAGGTTAGGGCTGAAAAACGGCAACAACAAGGTCATTTCCCATAAATATAGAGCCGTTGTCCGCTAGCCCCTGATGCTCAAGTTCGGTAATAAAAAAAGGAGAAGCTGAAAGAAAAATATCGGCGCCGCGCGAACCGACCGCTCCCTGTCTGATTTTCTGATAGAGTTTGCCGGAACCGGCAAACTCAGAAGCCACAGTAACCCCGCTTCTCTTTTTATAGGCTTGAACCAGTTGCGGCAGCACATCGTAGAAAACCGCGGCCGCAAAAACCGTCAGACTTTCCGGCAGAACCACCACAGACTTCGCGTTATCGGCATCCACCGTATCACCAGCACCGGCATCATTAACTGACTGCTCCAGAGGACAAAACCCGTACCGGCGCCAGAGCCCGTTCTGTTCCGGCGCCTGCAGCCAGTTTATAAAAGCAAGAGCCGCCTGCGGAGCCTGCGCCCCCTGCATGCGGGCCAAAGCATAGCGGGGCGAGACTGCAAAAGCTGTGGGAATCTCAATAACTGCTATTTTATCCTTCACCTTCAGGGTATCACTGCGATAAACAAAACCGGCGTCAACCTCGTGGCGTAAAACTTTATCAAGCAGAGCCCGAACATGGCTCTCATAGGTGACAATATTTTTCTCAATCGCGGCGGCAGCAGATCCATCACAAGCACGTATCTTAGCAATAACCTGCTGCGCATAAACCCCGGCGGGCCCCAATTCCGGATCAACGATACCGACCCTGACCCCGGCTGCGGCCAGATCGGTAAACTTTTTCAAACTGATCTCAGCCCCGGACACCGGCGCCTGACAGACACCAAAGCCCAGAACCGGAACCAGAAGCAACAACATGAACACGAAAAATCTGCTTCGAAAAACCCGGCCCTGACCCATCATACACCACTACCGGTCGCAGCAGCTTCAACAACGGCCGTTTTTTTGGCTTTGGCCGGCTTGCGGCTGGGGCTGGCGACAGCTTTTTCCTGCTTAATTTGCCCCCCCCGCAACAAAGTCATAGCTTCGTCCCGGTGCTTAGCCATATAGAATGAGAGTTCCTCCAGCTGACCCGCCCCCATCTCCAGCTTTGCCGACTCTAAAAAAGCGTACATCTGGTCTGCAATATCAAGAAGTTTATCATAGGCATCGGCCTCTTTTTTGGAGGTAAAAGTCATCTTCTGCTCTCCATTTCTGACCACAATGTATTGAACGATAACCGCCATTTCAACTCTCCTGCAAGGATAACATCCAACATAATAATATTTTTTTATTCTGTCATTTCAAACCTGACTTTTTTCACTTCATACAACGGCTGCACCATTAATTCGTCAGCCCTAACAAATTTATTAAATTAAGTAAAGAACAAGTTCAGAAAATCGTAAATGTAATTTAGGCTTGACAGCAACAAGATTGCAAGGTAGCGTTTCCGGCAGATAATTGCCCAACCTGAAATGACAACAATCCGGAGATTTCACATGAGTGACTTGTGGCTGGAAAATGCTCTTGAAGCCAACACTTTCCTCAATGCTCTTTTCAACAACCTCAACTCCGCCGTTTTTGTGGTCGACCATGAGGCCCGCGTCAACCAGGTCAACCGGGCTTTCGAAAAGATCTTCGCTAAAAGTGAAGCTGAGGTCGAAGGTCAGCTCTGCGGCAATGCCATCGGCTGCATCTTTCCGCTTACCGCCGGTCAGAATTGTGGCACCCTGAAAGAGTGCGAAACCTGCCTGATTCGCGGGGCAATCGTCAAAGCCCTGACCGAAAAGGTCTCCTCTTCCGGGCAATTGATCAGTCGCAGCTTTATCATCTCCGGCGAAACTATCTACAAACATCTGCTGTTCTCGGCCAAATATATCTCTTTCCAGGGAAGAGATATGGTGGTTATCATCGTGGACGATATCACCGAAACTGAAAACCACAAGCAACTGATTGAGGAACGCCAACGACTTATAGAAAAAGACCTGCAGGCAGCCGCCGGCATTCAACGCAGCCTCCTACCAAAAGCCGGGCCAGAACACAAATCATTCGATTTTGCCTGGA